>JBGVFH010000011.1:0-6278 GCA_045120955.1 Eubacteriales bacterium
CAATTATAAAACATACAAAACAAAAAATCAAGTAATAGTAAAAATATTGTACAAACAAAAACAACATCAGTACGACAGTCATTTTGATCTCATAGAATATTTCACGTTTTTTCTCTCGCTGTTTTACACAACTCCTGTAACAGAAAAGCAACGGTATGTGAGAGGATGGGGTAAGGTTTTTTATGCTTTTTCCGCCCGAGATACCGTCATAACTCCGCCCCGCCGCTCCTGCGCTTCGCTCGGAGTTCGACTCGCATCCGCTCGCTCAGCATGACACGGGCGCATAAACAATGCAATATCCTAAGCGACAAAAAGCGGGCAGTGCCTGCCCCACCCTCTCGCCTACCGTTGTTTTTCTGTTACGAAGCTGTGCAAAGGGGCGAAGCGTAATTTGCGCAATTTCCTATGCAACAAAAAAACGGTGTCGAGCACGACACCGTTTTTATAGGTTAATTTGGGTTTAATTACTTGATTTCAACAGTTGCGCCTGCTTCTTCAAGCTTAGCCTTCATAGCTTCAGCATCTTCCTTGGAAGCGCCTTCCTTAACAGCCTTGGGAGCGCCCTCAACGAGGTCCTTTGCGTCCTTAAGTCCGAGACCTGTTACTTCACGAACGACCTTGATAACGTCGAGCTTCTTAGCGCCGAAGTCCTTGAGGATTACGTCGAACTCGGTCTTTTCTTCTGCAGCGGGAGCAGCAGCGCCTGCAACAGCAGCGCCTGCAACAGCAACGGGAGCAGCAGATACGCCGAACTCTTCCTCGAGTGCCTTTACGAGATCGTTGAGCTCAAGAATTGTAAGAGCCTTTATTTCTTCAAGAATTGCAGTTGTCTTTTCAGTAGCCATTTTTGTGTTCCTCCTAAATTACAATAAGTTTGTTTCAGTCAGCTTACGCTTCTGTAGTTTCTGTAGCAGTTTCCTCTGCTACGCCGCCGTCCTTGTCGATCTTTGCCTGAAGTACATATGCAAGACCGTAGAGCGGGGACTGGATGCTTCCGAGAAGCTTTCCGATAAGAATTTCCTTTGACGGAATGCTTGCAAGGTCGTTTACTGTTGCAGCGTCAACTACGCCGCCGTCAATAAAGCCGGCTTTTATCTCAAAGCTCTCAACCTTTTCTGCGTATTCCTTGAGAATTTTTGCGGGTGCGATGGGATCGTTTGTGCTGATGGCAAGTGCGGTCATTCCCTCAAGATACTGCTTCATCTCGCCGTAGCCTACCTGCTCGCAAGCTCTGCCTGTGATGGAGTTCTTGATAACCGAATACTCAACGCCTGCTGCACGGAGTGCTGCACGCATCTTTGTGTCATCCTCAACGGTGATACCCTGATAGTTTACGAGCACACCTGAAACTGCATTCTGCAATTTAGCTGCGAGCTCTTCAACCATGCCCTGCTTTTTTTCAAGAATTACTTTGCTTGGCATTTTGTGTTTCACCTCCGAAATTAACCTGTGCCGCCCGTATCCGCTGCGGCAAAAAAATAAATCCTGTTTCCGTATGAGCACAGCTCGCCGAAAAAGGATAGTAATAGTCAAAATTGATTATTAAATTCCTCCTCGGCAGGAAAGCTTTTCGCTTTTACCGAAACCTGCTGTCTTTGGATACCTTGTTATTATAACAGCATCATGCCGCTTTGTCAATAGGTTTTTTACAATTTTTTGAATGTTTTTTCCCGTACTGTATTACGCTTTATGTGAGAGAAGGCAAACTGTAAAAAAACATTGACTTTTGAAAATATGTGGTTTATAATTAAGTAAATCGTAATTCACTAAACGGAGGCGGGTTTATGTTTATAGGCAGAGAAAAGGAATTATCTCAGCTCCAAAGACTCTATAATTCCGGAAAATTCGAGTTTGCTGTTATATACGGCCGCCGCAGAGTAGGCAAAACCGCTATTATAAATGAATTTGTGAAGGACAAGGACGCCATTTGCTTTACCGGTGTTGAAACAAACGCAAAACAAAACCTTGAAAACTTCAGCAAATGTATTTTTGAGTTTGGTACAGGGTCATCTGCGGACACCTCTTTCGCTTCTTTTCAGGCTGCGCTTGAATATGTGTTCAAGCTCTCGCAAAGCAAACGAATCATACTATGCATCGACGAGTATCCTTATGTTGCCCGTGCATCAAAAAGTCTTGCATCTACTCTGCAATTTCTTATTGACAAATACAGGGATAGCTCAAGACTGTTTATCATTCTTTGCGGTTCTTCTATGTCTTATATGGAAGATCAAGTGCTTGCTTATAAAGCGCCGCTCTACGGCAGAAGAACGGCACAGTTTAAGATACTGCCCTTTGAATTTCGAGAAGCCTGCGAGTATTTTACAAGGCTCTCCGACGAAGACAAAGCTGTAGCTTACGGTATTGTCGGCGGTACGCCGCAGTATCTTTTGCAAATAAACGACAAGCTTTCTATTGAAGAAAATATCAAAAATTTATATCTAAACCCTGTTTCTGCTGTTTACGAAGAGCCAAACAACCTATTAAAGCAGGAGGTGCGTGAACCCGCTATCTACAATGCGGTTATCTCCGCCATCGCAACGGGCGCCTCAAAGCTTTCTGAAATTTCAAGCAAGATCGGCGAGGACACAAGCGTGTGCGCAACATATATCAAAAACCTCGTGACACTCGGCATTGTAAAAAAGGAAACTCCCCACGGAGAAAATTCGGCACGCAAGACCATTTATTGCATTGAGGACAATATGTTCCGCTTTTGGTACCGTTTTGTACCCGAGAATTCATCTATCATCTCAAGAGGCGCAACAGAGCTCGCATACAGCCGCATCGCACCTTACTTGTCAGATTATATGGAGGCTGTTTTTGAAGAGATCTGCAAGCAGTATTTGTGGAATGAACTCTTGAAAGGTAATGTATCTGCTGTTTTTACGGACCTCGGCAGATGGTGGGGCGCAAACCCGAAAACAAGACAGCAGATCGAGATAGACATTATGGGTACTTCGGATAAAAACACCGCCGTTTTCGGTGAGTGCAAATGGACAAACGCCAAGGTCGATCTCAGTATTCTCGAAACACTTGTCGAGCGCAGCGAGATGTTTAATTATAAAAACAAGCATTATTATCTCTTTGCTAAAACGGATTTTACAAAAAGCTGTAAATACAGGGCAAACGAGATGGGAAATGTAACGCTCGTAAGATATGCAGATATGTTAAAATAACACATACAAAGCATTCAATAAATATCCACCCGCATATCAAACAGCGGGGCGTAATTACACAATTTCCTATGCAACAAAAAAGCTACAGCCTGCAAAAGCATTTTCATTGCTTTCGCAGGCTGTGTTTTTTATAGAGGCTATTGACGGCTGCGGCTGTATCGAAGCTGGCTTTTCCCGTCTTTATGTCATTTCTTTCTCTGCAACAGATAGTACGAGGTCGAGCTGCCCTCATATTCAACAAAGCTCTGCTCCTGCGCAACTATGTCATAATACTGCTTCACAAACGACGACGGCGTACCTCTTATCACCACAAACTCCGTGTGCTGTTCGCTTATCGCAAGGTCAAGCGACTCCTTCATCTCCTCAAGGTCAATGTTGAGTCGGGCAAAGTATTTTTCGGTAGGGACTATATTTGCCGTAGTGTACAGCCCCAGATCAAGGCATGAGTAATTTAACAGGGTCTGCTCCTGTGACAAAGCTATAATATCCGCAAATTTTTGCTGCCAGATATCCTCACGCTCATATTCCATATAAAAAACATTGTCACATTCACGGTAGCTTTTTTCTGCAAAGACGGCTGACATGGACGCAAGCACGGCAAAAGCGCAAATATACGACAGCGCCGCCACGGTACCTGAGTCGAGCAGTTGCGCAGACGCCGCCTTTCCGACGCCTTCCGGGGGGGCCTGACCATTATCATCCGCTCCGTTGAAGCGGGGAAATATGATCTTGAGATTTGTTTTCAAAACATTCCACAGATATCCGAAGAGCCGCACAACGAAAACAAAGCCGAGCACCGACAGAGCGACCATACCGAAGCTGTAATAATACCATCCGATACCGCCCCAATAGATGAAGAATATGTTTCCGAGGTATAAAAGCAACACTCCGAGCGATGCTCTCGGTGCTCTTATATCGAGCACAACAGAGAAAAATCCGAGCCAAGCAAGCTTGCCCCATATTCCGTTGTAGGACAGTCCCCGTACCGCAAGCGAGAAAATGCCCGCAAGCTTATCCGTCAGGGTCTTTTCGTCAGAGTAAAGGAACATATTGTTGTAAAAATACGCCGTGAACATATCCCCGAGCGCCCCGTTGAGCGCAAAGTAGACAAGAAACGGCAGGGACACAACGGCGGCACCGCCTGCAAAAGCCGCAGCGGAGACGAGCAGTTTTTTAGGCTGTTTGTCCGTGACGCACAATATAACAGCGGCAAGCACATAACCTATATAAACACCGAGCAGTGTATACTTTATCCACAGCACACACGCAGCGCCCATTCCGAGCAAAAATACCCACTTTGCCGACGGAACACCGCTTCCGTCTCCTTTTTTTACGCTTCGGAGCAGTACATATATGGGCAAAAGTATAAACGGCAGGCAAAATTCCTCTGCGCTGTCGCCCTGACGCAGAGAAACCGAGGTAAGCACGGCGTATGAGATAACGGGCAGAACGCACAGAGAAAGTGCATAATTTGTATACAGCCTTGCGCAAAGGTAGCTCAGATATAAAAAGAAAGTGAAAAATATGACCTCGAAAAGATACACACCGATAAAGGTCGTGTTTGATATAAGGTACGCAAGCCCGTGTATAAAGTAAAGCAGAACGCCCTTTTGCTCATAAATGTCACGGTATACGACCTTGCCGTTCATCATCGACTTTCCGACCGTGAAAAAGCAGTTTGAGTCTACCCAGTCATTAAGAGGATAAAGGAAAGAGCTGCGTGTGCATATAGCCAAGAACACACCGGATAAAAGCAGGCAGACGATAAATGCCGCTATGTTTTCCCGCCTTGTCTTTTTATCTGAGAAAACAACGCACGCCTCGCTTTTCTTAAACCAAATGCGTGAAAAAATGTTATCCATAACCTGTCCCTTTCTTTTCTGTTAATAAATATCATAGCATATAATATAAGTTTTTTCAACCTTATAAAAAACAAAAGCACGAAACGGTTTTTTTAAAACTGCATTTCATGCTTTTTTATTATTTTCTGCCGCATTTGACCTCGGGAGCTTTTCGAGATACCGTGTGTGAAGCAGTCTCGGGGTAGACTCGCTTGACGCTTCTATCTGAAAGGCTATCTTTTGCCAGGACCAGCCGTATATATAATGCATCGTAAAAACCCGCCTTGTACGGCTGTCCTCTATTCCGTTTATAAATGCCTGCAGCCGCTCAAGGGTGCGGTTGAGCCTGTTTATATTTTCTTCTACAAGCGCTCTGTATTCGTCCGAGGCATACCACATCTCGCCTCGGCTGCCCTGCCGTATGCAGTTGAGGTGCGCTCTGCCCTCCTCTACCTCACGTCTGAGCGAACGAATGCTCCTTAGCTCCTCTCGGGTAGGGAGCGGATATGTATGCTCCTCATTGGGCATAAGCAGTTATTGCCTTTCGGCTACTATTTCTTCAAACCGTTCTCGCAATATCCCGAGCTCCTTGCTCATCGTCTCTATCTCACGCATCATCTCGTCAATGCGCTCCTCTTTCTCCTCGATAAGCTCACCTATCCCTTCGAGTACAAGCTGTTCGCTTTCTCTGGACATCACAGAATCGCAGGCACATTCGTATGCACCCTCAAAGTTGTCATAATTGTACATTTTCTCTACCACTGTTAATCGACAGTCGGAAATTTCCGTCCTTTCTTTTTTCATTTTTAATTATTGGATTATTTGCCTGTTTAGCTTTTCCGTCGCTTTTTTCTGTCTTTATGGTATATTTTGTCATTACTGCCATTATATTACCATATTATGTCAATGAATTCAATATTTTGTCAAAAACTGAATGCATTTTATCCTTGTCTTCCCGCCCCTTGTTTCGACATCAATAAATTACATCAAAAAAACGCCGATAATCGTACATGGGATAAATTTTTTTGCTTTGTGCAAATGTGAGTTTTCCCTCGGGAAAACTGCGGCTGTTTCCGAGGTGGGCGGGGTGTGTTTCCGAAGCGGGCGGGGTGAAGTGTTGATGCGGTTCTGTGTCTCAGCTGCGTCCGCACGGACCCCGATAGGGGTCATTCTGAGCGCAGTCGAACTTTTGGGGCTCTGCCCCAAAAGCACGAGGCTCAGCCGAGTGGAATCCCGTGCGGAAATGTACAGCACTCACATGTCA
>JBGVFH010000012.1:0-2255 GCA_045120955.1 Eubacteriales bacterium
CAGAAGAACTCAAAGCCTCCGATCCGATTCGTTGGGTGAGACTGATGAATAACATCAAATCGCTCGCTGAGGAAATCGTGCTAAAGGAGGTCGTGTACAAATGAGATCGATACTCAATGAACTATGGTACGGAAACGTATCCCCCTTCGAGCAATGCACACGTGGCAACAAGCGGCTGAAAGAACTATTAAAGCTGGTCGCTCGGAATCGAGAGGACTTGGATGGCACACTGACAGAAATGCAGAAAGAAGCACTCGAAAAGTTTGAGGACTGCATGAACGAGATGCACAGCATCACTGAGCGTGATGCATTCTCCTACGGCTTTCGACTCGGAGTGCAGCTGATGGCTGAATCCTTCCTTCTTCCCTTGGGCGAGGACGAGCAATAATTAATCACAGATTAGGCATCGGAGAAATTCGATGCCTTTCTCTTGACAAACTCGAAAAAAAGTTGTATAATGATCGCGGAGTGTTCGCTATCGCGAACAAATTACGTTCTCTGAAAGTTCGCAATTGCGAATAGGTGATATATGGAATTTATAACGGTAAAAGAAGCTGCCGAGAAATGGCAAGTAAGCGTCAGACGCGTCCAAATTTTGTGTAACGCGGATAGAATCAAGGGCGCATATCGTTTCGGCAAATCGTGGATGATCCCCTCCACGGCGGTACTGCCGAATGCAAGAAGAAAGGACGAAGAGCCTCAGCTCCCAATGCCGAGAAAATCTCCTTTTCTTGATATGACCAACCTATATAATAAAGAAGGAGGCGCAGACGAGTGCGCCGAGATGCTGATCAACCAACCAGAAGCCCACGCTCTGTTTGAAGCACAGATCGCTTACAGACGCGGAGAGATCGAGAAGGTATATGAGCAAGCAAGATACTTTTTGAACGCGCATTCGGGATTCTACGCAATCCTCGGAGGCGGTATGCTGCTTGCGCAATGTGCGATTTGGCGAGGTGATATTTTTCTTTGGAAAGAAGCGAAAAAGCATATATTTGAAGCACCTTGTAAGGATGATCACGACCGTGAATTGGTATCACTTTCCCTTGCCATTATCGACAGCTCGATCTATGATAATAAAGACTACCCGGAATGGTTCAAAACAGGCAATTTTGAAGCGCTTCCCGGGGATGCACACCCTGCTGCAAAGGTTTTTTATATTAAATATCTCTATATGGCGGCGTATTCCATTGCAACCAAACAGCATAAGCTCGAAGGTATGGAGGGTCTTTCAATGATGCGCCTTTTGCCCAATATCATCGAGCCTCTGATCTCCCAAGCCGTGCTTGACGGAACGATCATTCCCGAAATGTATCTGCGTATGTCCTGTGCTGTAGCTTATCACAACTCTGCCCAAAAAGATAAGGCAATTGCGCATATGGATAAAGCCATAAAGCTTGCCTTGGCAGACCATCACTACGGCTTCCTTACCGAGTACGTTCGTCACTTCGGAGATCTGCTTGAACAGCGAATCGCTTTGCAGGACGAAACCGCACTTGTTGCGGTAAAATCGCTCTATAACATATATAGCGTAGGCTGGGCAAGGCTTTCGAGTCAGGTGCGCGAAAAGGTCAACGTTGCTACTACTCTTGATGCTACCGACCGTGAGGTTGCGAAGCTCTGCGCTTTCGGATATACCAACAAAGAAATTGCTCTTATGCTCCACACATCCGAATCAACGATCAGCCACGCCATCACCCGAATTCTGAATAAAACGGGCTTGCTCAACAAAAAAGAGTTCGCATTTATCCTCTAAAATTTGCCTAAAAATCCGAAATTTTAGGCAAGAAAGTCTGCCTAAAAAACTCGATTTTTTACCTATGCAAATCGAATTGAATCTGCTATACTGTTGTCATCAACCGTATGGCAGATTTTTCTTTTTGAAAATCTTGAAAGGAGTCAGCGATGTTTACATCAATCTTTGAACAAAACGCTCCGCGCAAAGAGCCGCTGCACAAAGAAGGCGAGCTTTACAAGATCATCGAGGTATATGGTAAGACCTTTGAAATATATTACGGATATTATGACGAAGCAGATCGGCAAAACCCTTACGTTGAACCGATGGAAATGTATCCAAACTTCGTTCAAACTCCCGTTTATACTGAAAAAGGTATCCCGTTTGTAACCGCGATGCAAGCACCGTGCAAGCACTTTAAGGGTGAGGCTGACGTGGACAACACCTGTTACCAATGCGCCTACTACGAGAAATGCGAAGAACTTCTTGGTTTGTGTAAATGCAAAGCGAGGTACAAAAA
>JBGVFH010000013.1:0-13998 GCA_045120955.1 Eubacteriales bacterium
TGAAAAGAGCCATCAGCCGACAGATGAAGAAATGAAGTCAGTCAAAAAAGGGATGTCATTTTACGATGTAGTTGCATTGATAGGAAAACCCCATGGATATATTGACGGTGCCAGCTACGGCTTGTCGTATAAATGGGTCACCGTTGAGGGAAATGTATATGAAATAAAGTTTGTTCCGACAGATGATGTCCCGAAAGACAGAGATATGTCCTTGAGCGAATATAATCAATATACAAAAGCTGATAATGACGCTGTTCAATAACAGACACAAACAGACGGCGGCTTGCAATGCAAGCTTGACTGAGCTTTGTTTTGCATCGGTTTATAGTATTGCCTCGCTTTTGCCTGTAAAACGGCTTAAAATAAAAACCGATGGCGGTGCATCCTTTTTGCAGGATGCACCGCCATCGGTTTTTCTCTTGTGTCACGGAAGCTGCCGCAAAACTCTGCCTGCCATCTTGTTCCGCGCCGCAGAGCATGCACGACAGCCTACACGGCGAGCGCTTTTTTATATGCAGAGACAAAACTCAGCCGACTCGGGTGATTTTTATAAAGTAATATTATTTTGCTTTACATTCGGGCAAAGATATGGTATAATCTAATGAAACAAATCTACCTATACAGAGGTTTAAAGTGGCAAGCAAACAGGAATTTATAAGAAACTTTTCTATAATAGCGCATATCGACCACGGAAAGAGCACGCTTGCGGACAGACTGCTCGAAAAAACGAGAGCAGTGGCTGTGCGTGATATGGAGGACCAGCTTCTCGACAATATGGACCTTGAGCGTGAGCGAGGAATTACGATAAAGGCAAGAGCTGTCAAGGTCGACTATGAGGCAAAGGACGGGCAGACTTATACCCTCAACCTTATTGATACTCCCGGACACGTAGACTTTAACTATGAGGTGTCCCGTTCGCTCAATGCGTGCGAGGGGGCGCTTTTGGTAGTTGATGCGACACAGGGGATTGAGGCGCAGACACTTGCAAATGCATATCTTGCGATAGATGCAGACCTTGAGATCGTGCCCGTTATCAACAAAATAGACCTGCCGAGCGCAGATATAAACAGAGTGCGGACGGAGATAGAGGACGTTGTCGGCATACCTGCCGAGGATTGCCCTGCCGTATCGGCAAAGACGGGACTGAATGTCGAGGATGTACTTGAGGCTGTAGTGCGTGACATACCTGCCCCAAAGGGAGATGCAAATGCGCCTCTCAAGTGCCTTATTTTTGACTCATACTATGACAGCTATCTCGGTGTTGTCGTCAACATACGAGTTATGGACGGAACGCTCAGAGCAGGAGAACGCATCAAGATGATGAGCACCGGCGTTGAGTTTGATGTTATAGATGTCGGCACTATGGAGCCGTTCGGACTGAAAAAATGCGAGTCTCTCTCTGCGGGCGAGGTCGGATATATTACTGCGAGCATCAAAAATGTCTCGGACACGAGAGTCGGAGATACGGTTACACACGCAGAGGGAGGGGCAGAAGAGCCGCTGCCCGGATTTAAGAGTGTACAGCCGATGGTGTATGCCGGCATATATCCTGCCGACGGTGCGAGATACGGAGACTTGCGTGACGCTCTTGAAAAGCTGCAGTTAAACGATGCCGCTCTCATATATGAGCCCGAGACATCGATTGCACTCGGTTTTGGCTTCAGATGCGGTTTTCTCGGACTTTTGCACATGGAGATAATCGAGGAGAGACTCGAGAGAGAGTTTAATCTTGACCTTATAACGACGGCGCCGAGCGTTATATACGAGATAATGCGCCGTGACGGAACTAAGGTGTTTATCGACAACCCATCAAACTTTCCTCCTCCTGACGAGATAGAAAGTGCAAGCGAGCCTGTTGTAAAGGCGAGCATCATCACTCCCGTTGAGTTTGTGGGGGGGCTTATGGAGCTGTGTCAGGACAGACGCGGTATCTTTATAGATATGAAGTATATCGACACGGAGAGAGCGGAGCTTCATTATATACTTCCGCTCAACGAAATAGTCTATGACTTTTTCGATGCGCTCAAATCCCGCTCGAAGGGCTATGCGTCGCTTGATTATGAATTTTCGGAATACAAGCAGAGCAAGCTTGTAAAGCTGGATTTCCTTCTCAACGGAGAGACGGTCGATGCGCTGTCGTTTATAGTTCATGAAGAAAAAGCATATCCGAGAGCAAGGAGAATTGCAGAAAAGCTAAAGGAAAATATACCGCGCCAGCTTTTTGAGATACCGATACAGGCGGCTATCGGCTCAAAGGTCATCGCAAGAGAAACGGTAAAAGCACTGAGAAAGGACGTTCTCGCAAAGTGCTACGGCGGAGATATCACAAGAAAGAAGAAGCTGCTTGAAAAGCAAAAAGAAGGAAAGAAAAAGATGCGCAAGCTCGGTTCCGTAGAGGTAAGCCCCGAGGCATTTATGGCAGTGCTCAAGCTTGACGATGACAAATAATGCGGAATTTCTCTTTTTTGGGCTATGACAGATAACAGAGAGGATAATTATGGACAAGAACGTAAAAAAGATCGGGCTGTATATCCACATACCGTTTTGCCTTCACAAGTGCGCATACTGTGACTTTTGCTCAGACACAGTAAAAGACAAGCTGCAAAAGGAAGCATATGTCGACGCTCTTATATCGGATATAGAGCACACGGGGAAAAAGCTCTCTGAGGATAATGTTGTCGTTGACAGCATTTATGTCGGAGGGGGCACACCCTCGTTGCTTTCAAAGAAAGAGATAGAGTTTTTGACAGATACGATATACGACTCGTTCAGGGTCACGGAGACGGCGGAGTTTACCTTTGAGGTAAATCCCGCAACGCTCGACAGGTCAAAGGCGAAGTGCATGCTTGAGTGCGGAGTCAACCGACTCAGCATAGGACTTCAATCAGCTCATGACAACGAGCTTCGTGCGCTGTCGAGAATACACAGCTTCAAGCAGTTTCTCGACTGCTACAAGACAGCACGCAGGGCGGGCTTTGAGAATATCAACGTCGATGTCATGTACGGCATACCCGAGCAGACGCTTGAGAGCTTTATGCAGACGCTGGAGACGGTGGCGGAGCTTGAGCCTGAGCATATTTCAATGTACGGACTGCGCATAGAGCAGGGTACTCCGTTCTCCGAGTGCGAGGGCGAGCTTGCTCTGCCCGACGAGGATACGGAATACGCTATGTACAGACAGGGAAGAGAGTTTTTGCTCAGTGCGGGGTATTCTCATTACGAGATCAGCAACTATGCCAAGGAGGGCTGTGAGTCGCAGCACAATCTCAAATATTGGAGATGCGAGGAGTATATAGGCATAGGTGTTGCGGCACACTCGTTTTATGCTGACAGACGATATGCAAAGATAACCGATACGGACAAATATATAGCTTACATATGCGGAGATGAGAATACAGAGGGGACGATCCTGCCCGAGTCCGTTGAGCATATTGACAAGGACGCACTTGAGTGCGAGTATGTTATGCTCGGACTGCGCACGGGGCGCGGAGTAGTCAAGGCGAGGTTTAAGGAGAAATTCGGCTTTGACTTTGACTCCAAGTACGCTGAGAGAATAAAGGAATACGCAGATGCCGGATTTATGATAAATAACGACAAGGCGTGTATGTTCAGCCCCGAGGGGATGTATGTGTCAAACCGCATACTTTGCGATATTCTTGACCTTTGAGTAATATTTTGTCAGATATGAGAATAATATTTGATACAAAAAATGTTGACATAGCGCAATACACTTGATAAAATATATAAGGATAATAACGAAAAGCCTTATAACATAAATTTGAAAATCTTTTATATAACGGAGGAAAATACCAATGGCAGATGAGATCATGGAAGGCGAGTTTTATACTCTGACCGATGAGGAAGGAAATGAGAGCCGCTTTGAGCTTATCGGAAGTGTTGAAATGAACGAAAATACATACTATGCGCTCGTTCCTCAGGACGACAGCGACGAGTATGTTATACTCAAGCTTACAAAGGACGAAAACGGCGAGGACATTCTCATTACCATCGAGGATGATGACGAATTTGACCGCGTAGCGGATTTCTTTGAGGATGAGCTTTTTGACGAAGTTGACTACGACGAGGGCGAATAAATCACGAATTTCTGCAAAAAATAATATCAGAAAGCCGAATGTCGGTTTTCTGCCTTCACTTTATGTGAAAAGGGCAATATGACAGTCATATAAAACAAACCGACCGTTTGTTTGTATGACTATCCTGCCCTGTGCGTGATAATGTGAGTTTAAAACCCACAAGATAAAAAAGGGAGTCCGGACTTCCCTTATGGGAATGCAGGCCTCCCGTTGATACCGTATACGGTATCAACGGAAGTTGGAAGCACAAAGTACGGGAGAGGACACCATCCTGCGCAAGCAGGGTTTATCATACTTGCATTACACGGCAGTGCGGGGGAATTATAAAACAAGGCAGAGCATCTGCCAAAAAAACGGTTGCAACTCAGCTTGCAACCGTTTTTGTTTTATAGGAAAATGGCGTTTTGCTGCTCTTTTAGGGAGCGCATCATTCAAGTGCACTTCTGTCGGGATAGTGATTTACACTTGTCAGACGGTCAAGCACCGTAAGGCGGAACGCGTTGACCCAGGAAACGAGCCAATCGTTGAGATGGCCTCGCTCGTTGCAGTCCTTTCTGTGTCCCCAGCGTGCATGATAGAATGCCTCGTTTTGCGAGCCGATAGGACGCTGCATACCGTGAAACGTGCGGTTTTCCTCTGTGGCTATGCATTGAGTCGCATTGTACCACATCATCAAGGCACGCTTTCTCCATCTTTCATCCCTTGTGTAGTCGGCGAGTCTCAGCCATTCACAGCACATAAGCTCACCCCATTGGTCAAGGGCGGGATGCTGGACAGAGACGAAGGTGGAGCCTGAGGTATAGTAACCGTATTGTGTAAATTCAGCCTCGGGACCGTAGTGAACGTCATACGTATACATCCAAGATGCAAAGTAGTAGGACGCCTTGAGAGCGTATTCGAGATACTTTTTGTCGCCTGTTATCTCATAGATGTCGAGTGCGGAAATAATGACGGGACCTGCCGTCTCTTTGTCAACGCAGGTGCAGTCGATAGCTCCCGCAGTACAAATAAATTGATCAAGGTCACGGTGCATATAAAAGTCAAGTGACTTTATTGCGTATTCGAGATATTTTTCATCTCCGAGAATGCGGTAGCCCTCGCAGAGCGCCATGGTGACAAATGCCCCTACTGTGCCGTTGGGCTCCTCGCATCTGCCGTCAAAGTGCCATGCCTTTCCAAAGGCAAACTCCTCGCTGTATCTCTCACAGAAAAAGTCAAATATCTTTACGGCGAAATTTTTGTAATCGGGGCGGTCGATTCCGTTTTTGCGGAGCAGATCCCACATTTTTATCATTTCGCATCCTGCCCAGCCCGTATTGCAGGTCTCGGGAAGCCATCCGTTTACGTAGTCGACGTTGCTTGCCCATGATTTTGAATAATCACGGGGCTTGTAGTTCCAATTTTTGCCCTCGGTGTACCACTCGTAGTGGGCAAGGAGCAAACCGCTCTCTGACTGCTTTTCTACCCAGTTGTCACAGACGGTCAGTGCATCCTGCAAAAGCTTGTGCTCGCCCGTGCGCAGATATTCGAGAACGAGCATTCGTGCGTTCATGATGTTTTGCCCGCACCAGCCTACCTCAAAATGCTGCTCAAATTTCAGTCCTTTGGCAGACAGACGAGCGCCTGTGTCAAACAGCAGCTTGCCTTTGTGCTCATGCAAAAGGAACCTTGCGTATGTGATGCCGAGTCTCCACAGCTCGTCCGTGCTGTGGTTTGCCTTATGCTCAAACGGGAAAAGCTCAATGGCACGGTCGAGGGTATCGGCAACGCCGTAATTTTCCCACTTAGGCACGGAGCTGAGCATATATGCGCATAGCGTTACCGACTCTTCGGGCTCAAGGGTAATATAGGTATCATATCTATCGGTATAGGTATCGTTTTCACAGTAGGTGTACGGCGCCTCGGTAACAGGCCAATAGATGCGCTGAGATATTCTTTTTCCGTCTGCCTCTCTCAGAGACACAGAGGATACCTTGCTCACGACCGTGTCGGGGCAGGCAAAGAGTGAGAAGGCTATCTCTTTGTTTTCTGTGACCGAGCAGGAGGGGACGGGTGTTCTGTCGTAGGAATGTATCCAAGGCTCGCCGTTTTCGGCTGTCATGCCTTTGGGCTCCTTACCCTCGCCCCAATAGTTGCCGTTATATGAAACGCAGGGAATCAGGTATTTGTTTACGTCAAATTCCGTAGTCGTCTCGAGTATCAGCTTTACCTCTCGGATGCGGTCGCTTTCGTTTTTGAAGGCTCTGCTGAGATAAAACAGCCCCTCGCCTTTGTCTGTGATATGTTCACGGCAAGAAAAGCCGTATCCCTTGTAAGAGCCGGTATCACAGCCTGAAAGTGTATATTCAACACCGTTTTCTTCTATTATGGGCGATGATATACGACAAATCGCACCATCCTTAAAATCGGAAACTGCATACTCCGAATCTTTTTTTACAATATACATAAAAGAACCCTCCTCTTTTATTTGCTCAGATTATATCATGTCGGAAAAACAAAAGCAATAATTATAAAAATCCGTTATACTTTCTGTAAAAAAATGAGTCAAAACAGTCATACTTTTTGTAAAAATCGGGTCAAATATATGTTTTAAACTTTCCCCCTCGACCGTCCGAAATATCGGCGTCAGACCTTTGCCTTGCTCAGTACGCTTTGCCGTTGGCGGGACTCAGCTTTATGTGTGAGCCTTTTGCTTGGAGGATGCCGTCGTCCTTCATTTTTTTAATTTCCCGCATCATGGCGCTGCGGGTCTGCAAAAAAATGTAAACAAATTGTAAATAAATCTTTATTTCTGAATACTTTTTTGAAAAAATTATGTCTATATATATAGATTGATAAAATTGCAGAGTAACTCAAAGATACCGGTATGCCTACTTCTGATACAGACACCATCGTACAGAGTCCTTTGTACAGACATTATCGATTGTTATTTCTTGACCTGATTTGAATGTAACCGTAATCAGTTCTTGTAATATTGGAGTGATTATGAGAAAATATAATTGCAGAGTAAAAAAAGCACTGTCCTCGACAGTTGAAGAGAGAATGACACCGCATTTATCTTATGATGTGTCAGTTTATAGTGCAGGATGCAAACTTGCCTTCAGTGTGTGAGGCGTGTAAGATGGATATCACCGTCTTTCACTCCATTTCGTGAATAATAGTAAATAACAAATATAATTATGAAAGGATAAAACACATGAAAAAGCATAATATTAAGCTCAGACTTATATCTGTTTTGATGGCTGTAAGTATGCTGTTGACATTATATATTCCCATGTCGGCTATGGCAGTAACTGACTCTATGGAGACCTCGTCTCAAGTTCAGAATAATGAGTCTGAACAAACCTCAATACGTGAAGATATGCATACTAACGTAACAGAAATCCTCAGCTCAGATGCGCTTGATTTAGCTGTAATACCTGATATTATCGGGGAACAAAAGGCAAGAGAATCAGGTCATGTGAACAGGCTTTATTCAGAGGAGAAAGATTTGAATACTGTTGTATTTGCAAATTATGATGGGACAAAAACGGCATATTATTACAATTATCCCGTCAAATATACGGATGTTGATGGAAGCATCAAGGATATTTCTCTTGAGATAGAGCCTCATACAGAACTGATTGGAGCGTATGTGTCCGCTGACAACAAGATACAAACTGTTTTTCCGGCTAAGATGACTGATGGTATCATGCTGAGTGATACCGATGTGTCGATCAAACTTGTTCCTGTGTTTAATAATGAACAAGGTGGCTTGGTTCCGATAACTCCGACGCCCCTAGATGTCTCAACTATTAGCACTGGCTCAAGTAGTACATCAATTACTTCTCAGACATTTTCTCCTGTAGCTGAGCTTTCTGATAAAATGACAGTGGTATATGAGTATGACACAAAAACAAGCTATGAATATTCGCTGACATATTTAGGCTTTAAGGAGGATATAGTAGTCAGCGAATATACAGGACAGACTGAGTATACATTTACTTTATATACGAACGGACTTTCTCTGTCAGCAGACAGCTCGGGTAAATATTATCTTTATGATTCTGACGGAAACATAAAGGCAAGTGTAGGTAATATAGTAATCTTCACGGCTGATGAACAAAACAATACATTTGGTACACTTACAGCACATACTGTAGAGGAAAATGAAGAGTATGTGCTGACAATACATATAGACGCAGATTATCTTGCAGATGAAAAGACCCTGTACCCTATCCGCATCGACCCGACAATAGAGATAAGCTACGACAACAACGGCACAGGAGCTATTGAGGACGTGACAATAAATAATGCCGAAACTGTTTCGGGAACATCAGGCACAATATCCACAGGAAAGTACGGAGACGATCAGTCTGTATCAAGAATGCTGATGAAGTTTCCGAATGTGAATTTCAGCTCCATGGGAACGATAACAAGTGCGACCGTATTGATTCGTATGATGTAGACAGTATATGGGGGGATTAAAAATGAAAAAAATTAGTTTGGCAGTTCTTATGTCTGTAATTATCCTTTGTGTTGCAGGGTGCAACTCACAACAAGAGACCGGACTGATAAATGACAACGCTTTGATAGATGCTGAGCAAAATTGTGTTTCTGATGTTCCTGCTTATAATGTTTTAGAGGTGTCACAGGAATATGATGTGACAACGGTGGGAAACCACAGCAAAGAATATGAACTGAATATAACATCTGACAAGGTAGACCGTTTATTAGAAAACAATACAAAAAAAATTAATATGTGTGGTAAAGAACGATCGTTGCAGTATGGGAGTACCAAAACAAGTGACTATAATTTGGATGATGTAGTTATTTACCAAAGATTCGAGGAAGATGGGACAAAATGTCTGGTTGGATTAAGCGAGAATACGGGTGAAATAGTCAGATGGTCGCTTTTTGATAGTTCGGTTGTTGATAGATCGCGTGTTTACACGAAGGAAGAATGCGAGCAAATATCTGTTGATTTATTGAAAACACTCGTTGACGATCCGGATAATTATTACATGACATGGAATAGATCCTTAAATTTCGGTGAATACGGAACTACGTATTGGTTTGATTATTATCGGAAGATCGACGGTGTAAAAGCTATGGATTGTGTCAGCATGTTGATTTCAGAATACGGGGTTTGCCACGATTATTCAATTACAGGTAAAGGAATGTTTGCTCATGTAGACACTCTTCCTGCAAATTATGACAAAGCTAAAATTGACGAGGCGGTAAACGAAAAACTCGATGATATTTACTCGTCGGCAAAGCAAAATTATTCTGTTTCTTATAAATATGCTGATGAAACTCTGATCATCATGAAGGATGGTAAGCTGGGGCTTTTGATCAATGTGAAGGTTATTATGGAACCTTTGGACCCTGAGGATAACAGAAGCATATCGGGAGAGATTGCATCGTTTGTAGTTTGTCTTGAATGATCAGATAACTAAACAAACTACGGATAGAGACTATATGTTGAATATCTGTTTGCATCGGTGAAATTGACCGACTTTTAACGGCAGACCCCAAAGGTGAGCGTTTTAAAAACGTACTTTTGGGGTCTTGTTGTATTTGAAAGATTTACTTATACGCTACAGACTTCAGCTTTATATGAGAGCCTTTTGCGTGGAGGATGCCGTCGTCCTTCATTTTTTTAATTTCCCGCATCATGGCGCTGCGGTCGGCGCACAAATATTTAGACAGCTCTGTTAAGGATATGTTTATATTAAACTCGTTTGAGCCTGCATCGTCGGCACACATCGAAAAATACGTGAACAGCTTTTCCCGCAAAGTTTTTTTCGAGAGGATGCTCAGCCGCTTTGTATCTTTTGCGGATTGGCTGACTATCAGCCTATACAGATTTCTTGAAAAGCGCACATGAATATGGCATACGTTCTCACAAAAGTCAGATATTCGCTCAAAGTCGGTGTACGCTATCTCACACTCGCTTTTAGCTTCGATAGTGTAATAGTCGTTTGCTGACACCTTCAAAAACATACTGCCAAACACTCCCTCGCCCTCATAGCTTTGTGAAAAATACATCTCGCCGTCGGCGTCGTAGTGCGTGAGCTGAGCATTTCCTTCTATTATTATTCCGATCGTTCTGTCCTTTAGCTCGTCGCTTGGAAATATGGCTACCGTCTCGCCTGCGGTATATTTCTTTATCACAGCATCAAAGCAGGAAAGCACCTCTGATACCTCTGCTCGGCTCAGCCCTTCGTATAAGATCTTGTGTCCCATATATTCCCCTCAATAGGCAAAAAATAAATATTTTTGTGTTTTTTTATATTATATCACGTTACTGTTGCATTTGCAACAGTTTTTTCATTTGGGTTTGAGTATAATTATAAATGCTTGCCAAAGACAAAAAAATATTGTGCAAATTGCACAATAAAAGTTGGAGCCAACACCGATAAAAACCACCCGAAAAAGCGGTTATTCGGCATGGGTAAGCGGAATTTCAAGATGGAGCAAAACGACAATACATAAACAATAATAAAAGAAAGGGAGTATCATGCAGGTAGTAAAAAGAGACGGCAGCTCTGTATTGTTTGACCGTTCGAAAATAGTCACGGCTATTCAGAAGGCAAACGCAGAGGTAGAGCCGGCAGAGAGAGCGACAAATGAACAAATAGAGGAGATAATAGAGTATATCGAGGGCAAGCACCGTTCGAGAATGCTTGTCGAGGATATACAGGACATCATCGAAAAGCGCCTTATGATGTACGGCAAGCACACCCTTGCAAAGATCTACATCATCTACAGATACACAAGAGCACTTGTCAGAAAGGCGAATACGACAGACGATTCTATTCTTTCTCTTATCCGCAACAGCAACAAGGACGTAATGGAGGAAAACTCCAACAAAAATGCGATCATTGCATCGACCCAGCGTGACCTTATAGCAGGCGAGGTATCAAAGGACCTTACCCGCCGAGTACTGCTCCCCGAAAAAATATCAAAGGCACACGACGAAGGTGTTTTGCATTTTCATGATGCGGACTACTTCCTCCAGCCTATATTCAACTGCTGTCTTGTAAATATCGGCGATATGCTTGACAACGGAACCGTCATGAACGGCAAGCTTATCGAAAGTCCCAAGAGCTTTCAGGTTGCCTGCACTATCGTTACTCAGATAATTGCGGCGGTAGCATCCAGCCAGTACGGCGGACAGTCTGTTGATATCAGACACCTCGGTAAATATCTGCGCAGAAGCCGTGAGAAGTTTTATAATAATATAAAGAAAAATCACCCTGAGCTTTCGGATGAAACGGTAAGAGCGCTTGCTGATGAGAGAACCAAGGACGAGCTTCGCTCGGGCGTTCAGACCATTCAGTATCAGATAAATACTCTAATGACGACAAACGGTCAGTCTCCGTTTGTAACGCTTTTCCTCTATATAGACAAAAACGACGAGTACGTTGAGGAAAACTCAATGATAATCGAGGAGATACTCAGACAGCGTTATGAGGGTATCAAAAATGCGGTGGGCGTTTATGTAACTCCCGCATTCCCCAAGCTTGTGTATGTTCTTGACGAGTGCAACTGTCTCAAGGGCGGTAAGTATGATTATATAACAAAGCTGGCGGTAAAATGCTCGTCAAAGAGACTTTACCCCGACTATATTTCCGCAAAGAAAATGCGTGAAAACTACGAGGGCAATGTATTCAGCCCCATGGGTTGCCGCTCGTTCCTCTCTCCCTGGAAAGATGCCGACGGTAACTACAAGTTTGAGGGACGCTTCAATCAGGGCGTTGTATCAATCAACCTTCCTCAGATCGGTATTATCGCACGAGGCGACGAGGAAAAATTCTGGAAGCTGTTTGATGAGCGTCTTCAGCTTTGCTACGAGGCGCTTATGTGCCGTCACGAGGCGCTGAAAAAGGTCACGAGTGATGTCAGCCCCGTTCATTGGCAGTACGGTGCGCTTGCCCGCCTCGGAAAGAGCGAGTCTATCGAGCCTCTGCTCTTTGGCGGATATTCATCGATCTCGCTCGGCTATATAGGTCTTTATGAGCTTACAAAGCTGATGAAGGGCGTCAGCCAGACCGACCCCGAGGGACACGAATTTGCTCTGCGTGTAATGCAGCACATGAGAGAGACTACAGACAGATGGAAGGCAGAGACAAACATTGGTTTTGCTCTTTACGGCACGCCTGCCGAGTCGCTCTGCTACCGTTTTGCAAGAATAGACAAGGAGCTCTTCGGCACGATCGAGGATGTTACGGACAAGGGATATTATACAAACTCATATCACATTGATGTCCGTGAGAACATAGACGCATTTACAAAGTTTGAGTATGAGACTCAGTATCAGAAGATATCGAGCGGCGGAGCTATTTCTTACTGCGAGATACCGAATATGCGTCACAATCTCAAGGCGCTTGAAGAGGTAGTCAAGTTCATCTACGAAAACGTACAGTACGGTGAGTTTAATACCAAGTCCGATTACTGTCAGGTCTGCGGCTATGACGGAGAGATCATCATAAACGACGAGGGCGAATGGGAATGTCCTCAGTGCCACAACAAGGACCACGCAAAGATGAACGTCACACGCCGTACCTGCGGATATCTCGGTGAGAATTTCTGGAACGTAGGAAAGACCAAGGAAATAAAGGCGAGAGTTCTTCATCTGTAATTTTTTTAAAAAGATCAAGGCAAAAGCGGGAAATCACGCAAGATTTCCCGCTTTTGAGCGAAAAAATCGGCGGCAAACACCGTCGGGCGGAGAGTGGAAATGAATTACGCTACAATAAAGAAAAACGATGTTGCAAACGGTCCCGGAGTGCGTGTATCGCTGTTTGTTTCGGGATGCCGTCATTATTGCCGTGACTGCTTTAACAGTGAGGCATGGGATTTTGCCTACGGCAAGGAATTTACCGATGACACGGTAAAGGAGATACTTGATGCGTGTGACCACAGCTATATAGAGGGCTTGTCAATTCTCGGCGGCGAGCCGTTTGAGCCTGAAAATCAAGCAGGACTGCTCAAGCTTATCAAGGCGTTCAGAGAACGCTATCCCGAAAAAAACGTATGGTGCTACACGGGATTTCTTTTTGACCGAGAGCTTCTCGGGGGCAGCTCCAGAGCGAGCACACCTATAGTCGGTGAGCTTGTACGTTCACTTGATTTTTTGGTGGACGGCAGATTTGAGGCGGATAAGAGAGATCTGACCCTGCGTTTTCGAGGCTCGTCAAATCAGAGGATAATTGATATAAAAAGGACAAAAGACATCAACGCCCCCGTGCTTTGGGATGACAGCACCGATATTATAAAATTTGATGGTGAATGAGGACAAAGATATGAAACCAACGATAAAAGTAAAAAAACTCGACGAGAAGGCAGTATTGCCGACATACGGCTCAGAATATGCGGCGGGCGCTGACCTTTATGCGCTCTCAGACGGCGATATAACAATAGAGCCGGGACAGACAGTCCTTGTTCACACAGGGCTGTCTATGGAGATACCCGAGGGATATGCCGGTCTTATTTACGCTCGCAGCGGACTTGCATCGAAAAAAGGACTCGCTCCGGCAAACAAGGTCGGTGTGGTCGATGCAGATTACAGAGGGGAGCTGATGGTAGCTTTGCACAATCACTCCACAGTACCCCAGACCGTGTCGGGCGGAGAGAGAATAGCACAGCTTGTTATTACACCCTTCCTCTCGGTCATATACGAGGAGACGGAAACGCTCTCTGACACCGTCAGAGGTGCGGGCGGCTTTGGCTCAACGGGAACAAAGTGACAAAGCTCGTGAGAGTATGCCCATATAAAAAAGGGGCTGTCTCATTAAGAGAAGCCAAAAAGAGAAGGAGTTCAATGCCGAATGGCATTGAACTCCTCTCTGCTTTGTTGTATAATTTAATTACCACAAAAAATCCACAAGAAAGCGAGATAATTATACAACAATGAAAG
>JBGVFH010000014.1:0-2075 GCA_045120955.1 Eubacteriales bacterium
GCACGAGATGGACGAAACGGCGAGAGCGCAGATTTCGGAGATTATGAGCCGACAGGCGACGAGCCTTGGGGTGACGGAGCAGATGAAAGCCGAGAACCCGATGACTTGGGCGCAGATGATGAACAACATCAAGGCGAGCGCGGAGGAAACGGTGTTGACCAATCTAATCTACGCATAAGCGACGACTCTCTCCCGCCAATATCCGATCCGCAAAGTTTAATACAGCTTTTAAGACACGATGATTTCTTGAAGAAAAGCAAGAATGAAATCGTGTCTTTTTTGCGTTCTGATGCGACCGACGAGGAAAAGACGGCGTTTGTGAAAAGCGCATACACGCCTTTCCTTTTTGCCGAGATCGTCAAGGACGGAACACAAGACCATCTTGGGTACAGAGCCGATGATGAAGGTTTGCTTTTGTATGAGGGCAAATTCCTTTCAAGAACAGCGGAAACACGTATGGATTGGGCGCTGATTACCAAGTTAATCAACGCTCTGATTACCGACCGTAACTATCTTGATGAACCAAAGGAAGGTCAGCAGCTCTCCTTGCTCGACGTGGACTACGGCGCAGTTGAGGACACACCCGCACCTACACCTAAAAGGCAGTTCGGCATCTCGCAAGAGGTCATCGACGAATTTCTCCGTCTTGGAGGTTGCACCCGTCAAAGCTCGCAACGCATTTATGGGTTCTATCGCAGAGCCAACAATCAAGCCGAAAATATTGCCTTTCTCCGAAAGGAGTATGAAACGGACAACGTGGGCATTATCGTAGGCGACAAAAAATATGCGGTCAAATGGAACGATGACGGTGTTCGTATTTCTACGGGAGAGCGCGTATCGGATATAAGCTCCGCTTTTCTCACTTGGGAAATGGTGGATAAGCGTATCCGAGAGTTGCTTGAAAGCGGTCAGTATATCCCTCAGACCGAAGCTGAAAAGGCTGACGAGATATGGGAAATCAGAGTTGCCGATGATATTGCATTTCTATACCGCGACGACTTTGAAAATATCCCCGATGAGTACAAAACAATAAGCGGTTTCGGTTGGCCCGATATAAACAATTTCTATCGTGCTATCCTCCACGATGAAAAGAAGCTCTCGGCATTGGTAGAACAAATCTTGAAAAACGAGGAACGAGTCAAGGAATATCCTCCGAGATTTCGCAGATATCACGACGGGTATAAAACAGCGGAAATGGCGGCTACCTTTTTGAGAGAACCCGTAGAGTTTCCACCTGCTGATCCGTATATCCTTCCTCCAAAGCAGTTTACAACCCAAGATAAAATCGACGGATTTCTCACGCAAAGCAGCCGATATAGTGACAGTAAGCTCAGCACCTACTCATATTTTTTAAGGCACAAGGACACAAACGAAAGAGCCAAGTTCTTATCAAAAAGCTACGGTGTGGGCGGCACGGGCGGACTTCGCACAGATAATCAACACGACGGCAAAGGTCTTGTGTTGTATGGCGGCTTGCAGAACCGAGATACGGGTGTGATGCTCAAATGGTCGCAGGTGGCGAAACGCATCGACGAGCTTATCCGCGCGGGCAAATATCTGAGTGACGAAGAAAAAGCTGATTTTGACCGTTATGAGCGCAAAGCGGTCGCTACTCAAATCCGACTTTTTTATTCAAATAAACCCGCAGAATTTCCTAAACCATACACCCCTCTTGGCTTGGGCGACTATTGGCAAGAGGTAGAACAGATCACGAAGCAAATTGAGGATGTGGAAAGGTTGGACGAGATCATCGAAGGTATGCAAGCCTTGTATGAAACCCTTACCCCCGAAAGTCGTGATTTTGAAGAAGATAAAAAGCATTTTACAATCGTAAAGGACTATCGGGCAGGACGATATAACCTTTTTCCCGGTTCTCCTTACCGCCGAAAAACGCCCTTGAAGCCGATTGAAACCGAGGTCAAGCAAGAACCCACCGAAGAAAGAAAAGCGCCCTCCGAGGACGATATACCGCCCTCAGAGTATGAATTTCACCTCGGTACGACGGTGTATATCGGCAAGGACGAATGTGAGATAACCTCTATCGACTCCGAGCGCGTAGAGCTTTTTGACGGAAC
>JBGVFH010000015.1:0-1937 GCA_045120955.1 Eubacteriales bacterium
ACCCATGTATAGAAAGGTCTTGACGGGGCATTTGAAAGAGCTTGAACTTTATGTGGCGCAGGAGCTTCAAGATCTGCAGGATGACAGTACTGACGGTACAGATATCGAAGGAAATGAAGCTGTCACCTGTCATGCTGTCACGGAGGTCAAGAATTGACACGCTGAAACCAAAGAATAAGCGGTCAGAAACTATTTTCAAAAACCTCATTTTGAGGTTTTGAAAATAAGACTTTAGCAACAATTCCCATTTACGGTGTACACCGAAGGAATATGGGCTTTTAGCGATTTTGGGAGCAGTAAACGATGCTGTGCCCGATGAGAGTCACGCCGTTGGGAATTTCGCAAATAACGCCGATGAAGACCGAGGCTTTTTTGAGCGAAAATGGGGGCGCTTCTTAAAAGACGGAAAAATAGGAGGTTTTTGAAAAAAGATGGTTACAGGCATCAAGAAAACGCATAAAACAACAGAAATATACTTCGACGAGGCTGACGAGTGGACTACGGTCAGGACATACAACACCAGCCTCAAGAATAGGCTCCTTGCTTTCTCAACGGAGCACCCGGAGTTGTGCGCGCAGACAGATGATGACGGATTCGGAGGGCTCTCCTTCCGCATTCAAAAGAGATGTTTCACCTATCGTCTGGTAGCTCCGTACTCCGAGGAACGCAAGGCAACGGCAAGGGCTAAAATGAACGAGCTCAATGCGAGAAAATGAAAAGAGACCGCCGGAGCGATCTCTTTGCATATTATTCCTTTGGCATATTACGAAGGACGGATATCTGGTCTCGTCTGCCATAGACAATGGCGGTAATCCAAACGGTTGTCGTTTCCTCGTTCACCCAATAGTAAACGATAAAATTCTCAACCGACATTTTGCGGACGCCTTCCGTGCGCCATGGATCTTCATCAACGAGGGGATAGCGAAGCGGCATATGGTCGAGCGTCAGAATCTCCTTCTTGATGCGGTCAGACCAGCACCGTGCGACCACGGGTTCAAGAAGAACCTTGGAGATATATCCTACAGCCTCCTTCAACTGCGCCAGCGCGTGGTTCGTCAGTTTTACTTGATACGTCATGGTCAGATACTCTTGTTGATTTCGGCAAAAGCATCTTCAACGTCAACACCCTGACCTGCCTTTGCTTCCGAAAGTCCTTTCGCCATCATTGTGTTGAACTGTGCATCGGTCATCGAATCACGGGTCTGCAAAGCAGGGACGGAGAACGAGTAAGGGATACTGTTGGTCATAATAATTTGTCGATAAAGAGAATCGATCAATACAGAAACAGGGATGCCGAGTTGCTCCAATACTTCCTCTGCCTGTTGCTTGATTTCGGGGCTGACTCGCGCGGTTACGTTTGCGGTTTTCGTTGCCATAGTATGCACCACCTTTCTGCTATTAGTATACCATATTGTATGGCGAATTGCAATACAAATCTCGAAATTTCTTTGTGTAAATTTTGGGAGCAACTCCGGTGCGTTAATGTCTACACCACCCAAAACCTGTGATGCAGGAATCAAAGAAAAGGCTATCGGCCAAATAGCATTTCAAAACCCAAGTTATATGGATAGATATTTTGCCGCATACGGCAAGGTCACTATTTTTTTCAGCTTTCCCGACGCTTGCGTCTGGGGCAAGCATAGCGCGTGGATGTCCACCGCCATTGGCGGCGCCCACCTCGCACCGTCCCTGCGCTCACGCCGGGACAGAATCGGGCAGAAGCCCGAACCCACTTTTCCATGAAAGGAGAAATATATTGGGCAGATTACAATCAGAAACAATATCTCTTCACGTAACCCCGGAAGAAAAAAAGGCAATGGCTGAGCGCATGAAGGAAGCCGTCTCACCATCGATGCGAGCCTTCATTTTGGACATGTGTATGAACGGAAAAATCATTGTCAACTCGGATCTCCGAGAGCTGAATCAAGAGCTTCGCT
>JBGVFH010000016.1:0-5227 GCA_045120955.1 Eubacteriales bacterium
TATAACAGTGAGCCTTTACTGCATATCGCATCCCAGGCCGCAAGCATGGAGCAGGCACGCATTGTTAAGGGGCTACAGGGCGCCGCCGCACGCGTTGCGGATATTGCGGAGAGCAATCCGGAGATAAGGGATTTAATCGCCGGAGCCGCCGAGAGGGCCATAGGCGAGGCGCGGACAATGGGAAATATTGCTGATATCGGGATCGAGCGTGACATGTTCAAAACCGAGGAAAGCGACGCCGCCGAGCGGGCTATTACAAAAATCTTCAAAGCTACAAGCGCAAGAGAGATAACCGGCAAATTGAACGCCGTTGCTAAGGCGCTTAAGGCTGAGGCCGACCGCCCTGAATTTGATTTATTCGGAGCGGTGGAGAAAAGACCGGCCGCTGAGGTAATCGCGGAGGCGTTAAAGCGTTATGAGTCTTAATCTACACAGCATTGTACGCACTGCGATCAATTTCAATAACGCGGATGAAACGGTCCTCCTGGTCCGCAGTCTAGGCAATGCGAACGTTCAGGGCCGCATAGTCCCAACATACGGCGAGCCTGAGAGTGTGGGGGCACAGGTGCAGACGCTGGGCGGTGAAGATCTAAGGGTCATTAACGACACAGAGAGAACGCCGCGGGATCGTAAATTCTATCTATACAGCACCGCGGATTATACCGCCGCGCCTGCGGGCATGATCCGATATCTGGGGCGCACCGGCGATTTTATCTATAGGCCGCTTGACGGCACCTATTGGAAAGTCTACCAGGTGGCAGAGGACTTTAGCCCTGCCGGCTGGGTGCAGCTTTTAGCGAGCCAGCAAACGGAAATACCGCCGCAGTTAAGGGAAGTTATGGATGAGTATTTTAACCCTGAGGAACCCTAAATTGTGATGCCTAGCACAAAAAATTATATAAAAATATTTGCATTTTAGACAAAAAATTATATAATTATAATTGAAAAGTACCGAAAAACTAGACAAAGGGGTAACAATTATGAATAAATCTAAAGCAGTTAAGGCGGCCATCGCATTTAAGCGCGGCATGGCTTTTGTGCGTGGTATGCAGCAGTTGGCACAGGATGCAGATGTACCGGAGGGCGCCCGCTGGATCACCATAGGGGCACATGAGAATGAGGACGGAGAAAGCTCCGGCGGCCGTCATGTTTTGATCGATAAAGAATCGGGCACGATCTTAAAAGGATTGAGCAAAGACGTTCAGGGCAAAACGCTCAAAGATGCTTTTAAGGAATTGAAAAAGGCTGACAGCAAAAAGGGAGAGAAAAACGATCAGATATTCCGCTCAATGTCACGTAAAGAGTTCGCTGGCATGTTTAGGAGCACCGGTGGGGATGAGCTAAGTGAAAATAACACCCTAAAAATATGGTATAAAGATCATACATTTAAACATTTTGATTACGAGTCCGATCGTAAAGAATTAGCGAGGGCATTACGCCAACCCGGAATAAAGGCCATTGCATGGTCGAACGAGGGGGACGTGGGGTATTACGGATCGCCTAAAGATATTGTAATGCGGAACGTAAACACGAATGAGACAAAACCGCTAGCAGAAGTACAGAAAGATGCCGGAGTAGGTAGTTTGTGGGTAGTTGATGACGTGGTTGATAGCACCGAAAAGAAAGCCACCGAGCAAAAAGCCGCTGAGCAAAAAGCCACAGAGGAAAAGAAAGCCGCTGAGCAAAAAGCCGTCGCGGAAAAGAAAGCCGCAGAGCAGAAAGCCGCAGAGCAGAAAGCCGCTGCGGAAAAGAAAGCCGCCGAGCAAAAAGCCACCGAGCAAAAAGCCGCTGAAAAATACCCATATTGGGAAAATGGCAAGCGTTACGGGTACACATATGTACCATCGGACTTTTGGGATAAGTGGAAAATAAACAAGCAGGCGATCAAGGACGCCGGGATCCAGCCTACAAAAATCGACGGTGAATGGAAATTAAAGGTTTTTGAGGGCGCAGATCCTAAAGTGCTAGATGGCATAAAAACGGAAAAGGAAAAAGCAAGCGAGGCACAGGAAAAAGCGAGATCCGAGGCTATAGCGGCGGCGAGAGAAAAAATTAAGGAATTGAGGGCCGATAATTTACCGACTGAAATTTTTAATCCCGGAGAGGTTGCCGCGGTTGACCAGTTCGCATATGAACGCAAAGAGGTTGAGCAGGATTATAACGCCTTAAAAGATAAAAGGAATAAACTTAAGGCAGATATTGCCGAAGAGTCCGCCAGACTGGAAAAGGAAGGGCAAAAAACCTCCGGCGCTCTAACTAAAATGGAAAACGAACTGACAGCGATACGGAAAAAGATTAAAGAGCATGCATTCTCATTCAGTGCAAGAGAGGCCCAGGATCGCTTTTTTGGTGAGGGTAATTATAAGCCGGGCAAGTATGGCCACATACGCCATGTAATTGACCGCGACACGGTAATACTTAATGTAACTGAAAGCAGTGTACGTAATACCCGATACGGAACAGTATTTAATATTTCCCATGATATGATGATTGATGTCCCGGGGTTTGGTATTAAGCCTATTCGCATAAAAACCGGAGACGATCACTGGGAGGACGGTTACGCGGTAAAGATCAAACGGCAGTATTACAGCCCGAAGGCGCTTAATAGCCCTACTGATAACGCGGCTTTCGAAAAAACTCCGACTTTTGACGATATCGTAAGAGTCGCAAAGGCGCAGGATTTAGATCAGAATACAACGGTTAAGGTAAGAACCATAAAATAGAGGGGCTAAGAATGAACACAAAAACAGCACAGCAGATCGCGATCGCCTTTAAACGCGGTTTAGCTTTTATCCGCGGGATTAAACGCATGGCGCAGGACGCCGATCCGGATGAAAAGTGGATCACAATAGGGGCGCATAAGAATGAGGACGGAGAAAGCTCCGGCGGCCGTCATGTATGCATAAGCAAATCGACAGGTAAGGTCCTAAAGGGATTGAGCAGAGAGGCCCAGGGCAAAACACTTAATGAGGCAATTAGCGGCCTTAAGGACCAAAAGGGAGACTATACCGCGAGTATGCGTGAGGGCATGGAGGTGCTTAAGTCCGGAGGCAAAGAACCTACAGTAATTAAGCTGGCCGATCGTACCGTAAGCGCGGAGGAAATTAAGGACCAAAAGCGCAGACTGATTGAGGCTACCGGGCTTGTAAAGCGTATGGGTAAAAAGAAAGGCCCGTATTCAGACTGGGACGCCGGCACAATAAAAATGCTGAGTAAGAATTTTATTGAGAAAGGCGCACTCACTCCGGAGGAAAACACCCGCCTGAATAAATACCTGGCTAGCATGAGAAAAGAACGGGACGCAAAGGGCACCCGTGAATATCATCAACTCGAGGAAATAACCGGTAAAGAATACAAACCGGTTGCGGATAGAGTCGGCAATATTCTGGATAATCTCAAAAAATCAGATCCGCAGTATGACGCAATAACCGGCGGCCTGAAACAGTTAACCGAAATGATGCGCGGTAATAACAGCATAGCTACTCCGGGAACCCGCAGCAGCGATGCCGATTACTGGACTAAAAAGGGCGGCGTTATAAGTGAGATTGAGCGCTATGTTAAGAACCCTAAAGAGTATGCGGAAAAGGCCAAAAAAGCAGAAAGGGATCTGCAGAGAATTAGCGACGAATTGAGAACCGCCGATTACGGGTTATCCGATTTAAACCGCGAAAACCGTACACGTACGGGCGTGACCGCGTATAACAAGGTTAATAAGATTAGGCATGAAGTGCTAGAGCAGTTAAGTGATGCCAGTGACGCTTTTACGGAAGGACGGCAGAGGCATTTAGTTACCGGCGGCGCCCAAACGCTCATTACTCCGGTTAATCATATAAATTTAACCCAGGCGGAGGACCTGATCGATCGTGCTGAGAAGGTATTGGCAAGTGTACGCAAAAATGAAAAGCTGGCACCGGCCACCGAGGAAAGCGCCACAATGGAACCGGTCGATTTTAGAACTATGCGCGATCGCCTGGACCGGGTAGGCGCCCGTAAAATAAGTATACCCGGAGCCGGTGAGGTTATGGCGTCCAACGGGGCATGGGGATCTAACGGTAAGAGGGAGAGATTTATTTTAGGCAAAGATGCGACCCCGGAAGAGCTGATCCGCTATTCGACACGGTGGGTAACAATCGGCCGCGGTGCCCGCATTATGGTGGATAGCAACGGCACGATCCGCGCCGGTTTAGGTGGAAAATACAACGGTCGACAATTCGCTGACGTTTTCAAATCCCGTGAAATTACCGGAGAAAAGGGCGCCCTGGAAAAGCCGGAAGAGCAGATCGAGGAAATGACCGAAGAGCAGCACGCCGGAGAGGTTAACGGTGCCGGAGTGCTCGATAAACTGATTAACGGGGTGAGCGTATGGCCGTAGACATTCTGGCGGCGGTTTATGAGTTTGTTAAGGCTTATGCGTACAATCCGGAGGATGCGAACAGTAAACAGCTGACCGCAGATCAGATTATACGCGCGGGGCTGAATGATGCCCCGGTTGTAAGTACCAGTACCGAACTTTGCATAATCGCACATGTGAGCACAATCCGGCACGGCACAAACCATTATCAATATGAGTATGACCAGTCGCAGGAAAGCTACAAAGAGCGTGCAAGTGAGATGCTGGAGCATATAATCAGTATTGATTTTTGCAGTGCCGAACCGATGCAAAAGCAGGAAATCACGGCGGAGCGGGCACAGATAATTGAGCTACTGGCCCGCAGTCCGACGGCGGTCAAGTTCTTTGCTAAATACGGTTTGTCAAGTTTATTCGCTGAAAACGTGACCAACGTCACGGGTTGGGATGAAACAAAAAATTATACCGCCCGATATAATGTACAATTACACTTAGGCCAGCGTTTTAACGTCGCATCCAACGCGGATTTTTTCACCCGTGTAAATGTGAGATCAGTCAAAGCGCACACACCGGAAACACGGGAGACTGCTCCGGGTTGGATGCTGACGGAAAACGTCGATAATAATCATGATTAATATCAAATAGGAGATCTAAAAAATGACTATTCCTGCAAGTGAATTAGTTAAGATCACGCCGCGAGTATTAGCCGGTACCGGAACAGACCTTGTTTTCAATGGTCTGTTTTTGTCCGACAGTGCCGCAGCACCCGCCGCCGGAGCAATCCAGCAGTTCGCGGATGCCGCAAGCGTGGGGAAATGGTACGGCTACAGCTCTACAGAGTACAAAGCCGCACAGATTTACTTTAACGGCTACAATAAC
>JBGVFH010000017.1:0-8074 GCA_045120955.1 Eubacteriales bacterium
CCCCGTTTGTAACTAGCTAATAATTCAGGAGACCAATTTATGGCAACACCAAAAAAAGAAAAACTGCAGGTAGTTGAGAAGAGCACCGATGAAGTGAAAATTATCCCGCAGAACTCCAGCACTCAGGTAACCGTGGCCGTACACCTGCCGCACGGGATAATGTTTGACGATGTACCCGTAAAGGGCGGCGGAACAAAGACCGTTATTTTTCCGGGCATTAACGACGGCGAGGGGATCCTCCTGGGCGTTGGTCAGTCCGTAGCCGTTAAAATCGAAAAAGAGGACTGGGAAAACATCATCCGTATGCACGGCAAAGAGCGTGCCTTCAATTCGTATAACGGTATGCCACCATGTATTATGCTTATTGACGACCCTAAGGCAATTCACAACAGCCGCGACGTTAAGGCACAGAAACACGGCCTGGAGCCTTTAGATCCGACACTGTTAAAAGTTGAAGAAGTAAAGAAAAAATAAGCATGTATTGACAATGTAATTACAAAGAGGTGCTATATGGCCGTTTATGATTTTTCCGTCGGGGTTTTCAGATCTGAATACCCGGCGTTTGAGGATGAAACAAAATATCCGGATGCAATGATCACAACGGCCTTTACAAGCGCCGAGACCTATTTTCACAATGACGACGCGAGCATATACCCATATGATCCGCCGCACAATTATTTCAGAAAATATCTACTAGATCGCGCCACCTGCCACCTGCTCTATATGGCCTCGTTACCGGTTGACCAGGTGGGCCGCGTATCAAGTGCAAGCCAGGGAAGTGTGAGCACGTCGTTTGATCTGCCAAAGTCCGGCAATTCTGCGGCCGCAGAGTTCTGGAACCGCACAAACTGCGGGATGCAGGTATGGCTTATGCTGGCTCCATACCGTTTAGGCGGCCGGATCTATCTTAGTAACCATGTGCACCCGTGGGGGTGATCTATGTTTACATTCGACGGACTAAAGAACCTGGCAACCGCCGTATCCAATAAGCTGAGCGCGTGGGCGCAAAAAGCTAAATCGACAATATTCAAAGAAAAAAGCACGGAGAAGGTAAGCGTAACCGTGGGTATTTTTGACCCGCGGATCGCTACATACGCAAGTTATCTGGAGCGCGGCTGGGTGCAGTATGTAACCCGGAAACAGTCCGCATATTTTCGCGGGATCCTGGGGGATAATGCCCCGATGCCGGGATCTATGCTCATACTGCCACCGCGCCCGATGTTTGGAGCCACCTCCAGAGCATACCGCAATAAATGGGATAAGTTCATAGCCGATAATATCCGCAACGCTCACGGCCAGCAGGACAATGAGCGCGTATTAAATGCGGTCGGATCTATGATTAAAAAGGACCTACAGACAACAATCGCGAGCAACGGCACGCCGGATGAAAGATTTAAGACCAGGGCGCCGTTAACTATGCAGCTTTTAGCCGCGAGTGCTGCGGGCCACCGTACCGATGCAACCGGCGGGAGCTCCAGGGCTCAGGCGCTTGTGCGCACCGGGACAATGTTAAACAGTGTAAATTATAAGGTTACAAAGGGCACCGCAGAGGCCGGAGATACGACTATCACGCAGAGCACAGGAGGTTAGACCAATGAACGCACAGCAGGCAATAAGGGCCGCCGCCGCTTTTAGGGCGGGGCTTATGTTCATACGCGGATTAAATCGCACAATGGCCCAGGATGCCAAGATCAAGGGCGGCTGGATTACCATAGGGGCAAAGAAAGCCAATGCGGAGGGCAAAGGCGGCCGCAAAGGTATACATGTCAAAGTCGATGATAACGGCCGTGTGGTTGCAGGGCTGGGTGGTAAACGCTCAAAGGGTAAAAGCCTTAAGGCTGCAATCCGCGGACTTAATGCGGAGCGTGAGCGCGCAAAAAACAGCAAATTAAGTGGAAAAATTGCGGAAGTTCCGCAAAAATCAAAAATAAAAAGCGAAAACGAGCCGCAAATAAGCAAAGAGCAAACAGAAAGCAAACAACAAACCGATAAACAAACAGAAAGCAAACAGATACGCAAAGGGCAGACTCCCGAGCAGAAAGCCGCTAAGCAGGCGGAGGCCGAGTCTAAAAGCATGTTACGTTACGGGTTTGACCTCCACCGTGATTTTAACCGCTGGCGCGGTATATGGCCGGAGTCGGAAAAAGACACGGTGCAGAAAACTCAATCCCGGTTTGCCGATTATATGGAAATGCTGCGGGATGTTAAAAACCGCGCCGTGGGCGGCATGAAAACAGAGAATCAGCGCCAGTTTGCCCGTGAAAGCCTGGCAAAGATCGACGATATTATGCACGGCATCAAAAAGGATGTACAGCTGCACGGCAGGGCCGACCCTTTAGAGCTTGAACTTTTAGCCCAGCGGCTAAAGATGCACACTGAAAAATTGAGGAAGATCGCAGATTGAGCAATCTAAACTAAAAAATGGTTGATCCTAATCTATAATAGGTTGTAGGGGTGAAAAATGAAGATAGATCACATAATTAGCGCGTTCAATCTAGGGTTAAAGTTTTATCGCGGCATGTGCCTGCTGGCCCAGGACAGGGCGCAGAGTGAGGTAGCGACAAAGTTCAATAATGAAAAGGACGGCGAGCACTGGGTAACCGTTAACGCTGAAAACGGTAACGGCCAGCATGTTTTATTGAGCGGAGAGGGCCGCGTTTTGGCCGGTATGGGCGGAAAGTTCACCGGGGTTAAGATTGACAACATACCGCGCAAAAAGTTCATAAATGAGAAAGCCTGGCAGCGCAAAGAGCAGGCGAACAAAAAGACAATGAACTATACTTTACCGGCTAAAGTTCATCCGGAGCATACCCAGAACCGTGACCGCTCAGGCGAGGCCAGCCGCGAGCAGATCATAGCCATAGCTAAAGATCCTGATTATGACCGTTTGAGCGCAAGCCGGACCCTTGCGGACGGCGCTCCGGTTGTCGCATACGGTAAGATCCCCGCTGCAAATATGGGGCACATTGTCCGCGCTACTGATGCAAAGGGCAAAAAGATAAATGTTCAATATGCTGTTGTTGACGCTGCGGACGTGGCCGCATCGCACAATTACAGCGGCGATCGCAATGATAAGTTTTACAGCGATGATCCTAATGTAACCCGTGCTATTGCCGGTAATGGCCGCATAGCCGCGATGCAGAGAGCCTACAAGCAGGGCACTGCCGGAGACTATAAGGACGCATTGATCGACGATCCGACGCACGGGATCGACATAGAGAGTATTGTCAAAATCAAAAACCCGGTACTGGTTAGAGTTATGCAGCCTAGTGACGTGACCGCCGATATCGGCGACCGGTCAAACACTGCGGGCGGCATGAATTTATCGGCAATGGAGCAGGCGCAGAACGATACAAAGCGCATAGACCTGAAAGGCATTGAAACATACGCCGACGGTTCACCGACTCCGGCCGCCGTGAGCGCCTTTATTGACCAGATGCCGGAGAGTGAACGCGGTAACCTGAGAGACGCCGACGGATATCCTACACGCCAGGCACAGGAACGCCTTAAGGCCGCGATGTTCGCAAAGGCATATAACAGTGAGCCTTTACTGCATATCGCGTCCCAGGCCGCAAGCATGGAGCAGGCCCGCATCGTTAAGGGGCTGCAGGGCGCCGCCGCACGCGTCGCCGATATTGCGGAGAGTAATCCTGAAATAAGGGACCTGATCGCCGGAGCTGCTGAGAGGGCCATAGGCGAGGCGCGGACAATGGGAAATATTGCGGATATCGGGATCGAGCGTGACATGTTCAAAACCGAGGAAAGCGACGCCGCCGAGCGGGCCATTACAAAAATCTTCAAGGCCACAAGCGCAAGAGAGATAACCGGCAAATTGAACGCCGTTGCTAAAGCGCTTAAGGCCGAGGCCGATCGCCCTGAATTTGATTTATTCGGAGCGGTGGAGAAAAGACCGGCCGCCGAGGTAATCACGGAGGCATTAAAACGGTATGAGTCTTAATCTACACGGCATTGTACGCACTGCGATCAATTTTAACAATGCGGATGAAACGGTCCTCCTGATCCGCAGTCTAGGCAATGCAAACGTTCAGGGCCGCATAGTTCCGACGTACGGCGAGCCGGAGAGCGTAGGCGCTCAGGTGCAGACGCTGGGCGGTGAAGATCTAAGGGTCATTAACGACACGGAAAGAACGCCGCGGGATCGCAAGTTCTACCTATACAGCACTGCGGACTATACCGCCGCACCTGCGGGCATGATCCGGTACCTGGGGCGCACCGGCGATTTTATTTATATACCGCTTGACGGCACCTATTGGAAAGTCTACCAGGTGGCAGAGGACTTTAGCCCTGCGGGCTGGGTGCAGCTTTTAGCAAGTCAGCAGACAGAAATACCGCCGCAATTAAGGGAAGTTATGGATGAGTATTTTGATCCTGAGGGAGGTGGCAATGAATAAATCAAAAGCGATTAAGATCGCGATAGCTTTTAAGCGCGGCGCGGCTTTTATCCGCGGTATGCGACAGCTGGCCCAGGATGCAGATGTGCCGGAGGGCGCACGCTGGATCACCATAGGGGCAGCAGAAGGCGACGACGGGAAAAGACACGGCGGCCGTAATGTTTTGATCGACAAAGAATCGGGCACGATCCTAAAAGGATTGAGCAAAGACGTTCAGGGCAAAACGCTCAAAGAGGCTTTTAAGGAATTAAAGAGCGATACATACGAGGTAACACCGGGATCGGGCGTTATGTGGAAAAAGCCAAAGGGCGCAAATAAGGCGCAGACCGCCGAGATCAAAAAGGCTAAAGATGCCTATATTTCATTATCGGAAGGCACCGCCGCGGACCTGGAGCCATATGTAGCTGAGCTTAAGAAACTGCGTAAAGTGGTAAAAGGAACACCGGACGCGGCTATACTTGAGAACCGCATAAAAGAGCTTACCCGCAACGTGCAGGATCTGAGCCTTAATGCCAGTGAAGATCTGACTAAAAAATACAACGAACTGATCGACATTAAAAGCAGAGGCGGCGGCCGCGATTTTAGCCAGGATTATGAAACACAAAAAAAGATCATGGATATGTTATCCAAAGAACTTAAGGACTATACCGACGGCCGGATCAAGTTCGCTAAAGATGTAGTTGACTGGGTAAAGAGTAAAGGTAAAGCAAAAAGGGGCTAAGAATGAACACAAAAACAGCACAGCAGATCGCGATAGCTTTTAAGCGCGGACTGGCTTTTATCCGCGGGATCACGCGCATGGCACAGGACGCCGATCCGGATGAAAAGTGGATCACTATAGGCGCAGCAGAAGGCGACGACGGAAAAAGGCACGGCGGCCGCCCCGTGTGCATAAGCAAATCGACTGGTAAGATCCTAAAAGGATTGAGCAAAGACGTGGTCGGAATGACCCTTAATGAGGCTTTTAGGGAACTGAAAAAGACTCCGGAGGAAAAGGGCGCTAAAGCTCCGACATTTTCCATAAAATCCCTTACAGATAATATAGCCGCCGGTATTGCCGCACATAAAACCACGGATGCGGATTTTGATGCTAAACTCAAAAAAGCCCTTAAGCTCAAAAAGGCTGACCGTGATAGACCGGGGAGGGATTTTAGGATCGTTAAAATGCGAGCTGAAACGAGCTCCCGCTGGTTTGATGATATGGCAAAAAGCCTTGACTATATCCGTGAAAATTCGGTTGAGGATGCAGAAAAGATCAAGGGTTATGAAAAAGAGATCACTAAACACGCTAACGATTTAAGCGATGCCCTTAAAACCGCCGCCAGAATTGATCAAGACCTTACCTCCGGTAAAGCCGATGCTGGGGTGGTTAAAGAGCTTGCGGATGCTATGCGTAAGGCTGAAAATGCTTTTAGTGACGTTGCTCAATTACGGCAGGATCTTGCGGATATACGGGACCGCCACAAAAAAGATATTGAGGAGGCGGAAAAAGAAAAAAGGCATAATGAATTTATGGAAAAGATGCGCATTAAACGCGAGGAGAGAGCAAAGGCAGAGGCCGCAGAGGCTGATCGGGTAAACAAATTAAGCCCATTTGACCTTAATTATGAGCGTATGCTTAATAAGGAACTCGAGCGCCGCAGACCGCAGGACCAGGAGGCCTATAAGAAAGAGTTTGCCGATAAGTTTGGGGGTAATGCTGCATTTAAGGCAATGGGCGATCGAGTAAGTAAAGTATTGAGCAAGATCGGACCAAATGATCCGCTATACCAAAAAGCAAAAGATAAAATTATGAGCTTATTGCCATATAGCGCCGATTTTTATCAAAAATACGGCCAGCCTATAAGCAATGCTCAGGATATTTATTCACGCTCTATTGACCAGGACCGTGTTAACGCTGAAAAGACACTTACAAATCAGGTTGCTGAGCTTGAAACATACGCAAAAGATCCAAAAGGGTACCGGGAGAAGGCGGACGAATCCTTAAGGGAGGCCGCACAGCTGAGCAAGGATTTAGAGCTTATGCGTACCGCACTGGCTAAATTGCCAAACGACCGCGGAACAAATACCTATTTAACAAAGATGTGGAACTCAATATCAGACCTGCAGGACGCTACACACAAAGGGATCAGCCCACTATATGAATCTACAAACTGGCGGCATGACAGTTATATGTTTAACGAGGTAGACAAAATAAAAGAGGATGCCAAAAAGTTAATCGCGAGCGTAGGCAAAAACGCAAAATATAAAGATGTTTTGGCAGAGGCCAGCCGCGGACAGTTCAGGCAAGCGGTACCGGAGGCAACAGCCGAACAGCTGGCCAGATCTGCGGAATACGAGCAGGGACGCCGTGACCGCGTGGATCGCATAGCCGCAAGAGCAGAAAAGGCAAGGGAAGAGGGATCTGAGCATATCCGCCGTGGACGCCAGGAACTTGCCGGAATACCTTTAGGACAGCCAAATATTGAGGGCCGCTTAGATCCTATTCTTAAGAGGGCCGAGCGTCAATATGAGGCCGGACGTAAAGCGCACGAAAAGGCCGATTATTTAGAACAGAGAGCCGCGGGGGCTGAATACGCTCTAAGTAATATCAGATCCGACGATCCTATGCTCATTCAAAAGCTACAGGAAAAAGTGGAAAGCGCCGCAACAAGTACAGAGCGCCGTCGCTGGCGTGAACGCCTGGAGCAGGCACAGAGAACACAGCAAAGAGCACAGAGCGGCGAAGGGCTTAAGGCAAGTAACAAACTGTATGATCTCGATGAAGATTTTACCGATGGGCGCGTAAGATTTAAGTTTGACGGTAAACCGGATGCCGAGGTAATCAGTGTTATGAAGTCTAACGGCTTTAAATGGTCACCTAAAAATAAGGCATGGCAAAGACAGAACACCCCTAACGGCTTACGGGCTGCACGTAGAGCTCAAAAGGAATTAGAGCGCTTTGTTACCGGCGACGAGATGCCGGAAGAGCTGATCCGCTATTCCACACGGTGGGTTACGATCGGCCGCGGTGCCCGCATTATGGTGGATAGCAACGGCACGATCCGCGCGGGTCTAGGTGGAAAATACAACGGCCGACAGTTCGCCGACGTTTTCAAATCCCGTGAAATTACCGGAGAAAAGGACGCCCTGGAAAAGCCGGAAGAGCAGATCGAGGAAATGACCGAAGAGCAGCACGCCGGTGAGGTTAACGGCGCCGGAGTGCTCGATAAACTGATCAATGGGGTGAGCGTATGGCCGTAGACATTCTGGCGGCGGTTTACGAGTTCGTGAAGGCTTATGCGTATAATCCGGAAGATGCGAACAGCAAACCGCTGACCGCAGATCAGATTATACGTGCGGGGCTGAATGATGCCCCGGTTGTAAGTAGCAGCACCGAACTTTGTATAATCGCGCATGTGAGCACAATCCGGCACGGCACAAACCATTATCAATATGAGTATGACCAGTCGCAGGAAAGCTACAAAGAGCGTGCAAGTGAGATGCTGGAGCATATAATCAGTATTGATTTTTTAAGTGCTGAGCCGATGCAAAAGCAGGAGATCACGGCGGAGCGGGCGCAGATAATTGAGCTGCTGGCCCGCAGTCCGACGGCGGTCAAGTTCTTTGCTAAATATGGTTTGTCAAGTTTATTCGCTGAAAACGTGACCAATATCACGGGT
>JBGVFH010000018.1:0-73004 GCA_045120955.1 Eubacteriales bacterium
CCTTTTTGTCACGAAATATACTCTCTTACGCGCAGTCTTACTCCGGCTTCGTCGGCGATATGCTGACATACGGTGATATCTTCTTCGGAGAGAAAGCCTCTGACAACGCTCAGAGCTACATCGGGCACATACTGCTTTACCCTCGAGGCGAAGGTGAGCATTGCGCCGTAAGCCGTCTCGCCGTATACCGAGTGACATACCGCTTGGTATTTTTGCTCATCGGCGGAATTGAGACTGATGGATATCGAGTCTATCAGCCCCTCATACAGAGGTGCTGTGTCTGTCTGCCATATAAGGTCTGACTGACCGTTGGTGTTCAAGCGTATCTTGATATCCGAGTATTTTTCCTTGAGCATTTTGCATACCCACAGCATGTCGTACAGACGGCAGGTCGGCTCGCCGTAGCCGCAGAACACAAGCTCGGTATATTGTCCCTTGCTCCAATTTTTTTCAATATCCGCGAGCACTTCCTCTTTCTCAGGTTCACGCTCAAGCCACAAGGGATCCGAGCCGTATGCCCCCTCGCCGTTATTACGGATGCAAAAATCACAGGCATTTGTACATTTGTTTGTCATGTTGACATACAGTCCTGTGCCAACTTCATATGTTACGGTCATGCCGTTCTCCTTTATTTATCTATGCCAAAAAATTTCTTTGCGTTTTCTGCTGTTATGCTCGCCATCTCTTCATATGACACACCGAATATTTCGGCGAGCTTCTCGCAGGTGTAGTGAAGATATCCGGAATGATTGGTTTCTCCTCTGTGAGGTACGGGGGTAAGGTACGGGCAGTCGGTCTCTATCATGATACGGTCGAGAGGTATCGTTTTTACCACCGAGCGCAGATGCTCTGCGTTTTTAAACGTAACAACACCCGTAAACGAAATATAGTAGCCGAGAGCCATTATTTCTCTTGCGCTCTCCGCACTTCCGCTGTAGCTGTGAAGCACCCCGACAACATCCTTGTGTGCCTTTAGCATTTCAAGGGTCGGACCGTGTGCGTCTCTGTCATGGATAACTACGGGAAGCGAGTGCTTTTTCGCTATATTCATCTGAGCGTCAAACCATTTTGCCTGACAATCCTTGTTTGTGTCCTCGTAGTGAAAGTCATAGCCTATCTCACCCAAAGCGACAAGCTTCGATATTTTTTTGCCTTCCCGTATTATATCCTCGAGCTCTGCCAAAGCGCTGTTTATGTCATCATACTTGTATGTGTCGCACGGATGAACTCCTGCGGCAAAATACAGATTTTTGAATTCTTTTGACATATCGAGCGCTGACCTTGAGCTTTCTATGTCCCAGCCGATATTGTTTACGGCATATACATCTTTTTCAAACAAGCGCTCGAGCAGGGCACGGGTGCCGCCCTCAAATTCGGTTTCGTATCTACCGTTGTTGTAGTGTGCATGAGAGTCAAAGAGGATACCGCTCATCTTATTCTGTCTCCGAGAGGCGTTTCTTCGTCGAGGAATATCACCCTTATTTTATCCGAGCCCGTAGCGAGTATCATGCCTTCCGAGCGTTCTCCGCAAAGCGTAGCGGGAGCAAGGTTGGCAACAAGTGCGACCTTCTTTCCGACAAGCGACTCGGGCTCATAGTCCTTTGCAATTCCCGAGAGCACCTGACGCTTTTCATATCCGAGGTCTACCTGAAGCTTGAGCAGTTTTTTTGCCTTCGGCAGCTTTTCTGCGGAAAGTATCTTTGCACAGCGAAGCTCGACCTTTGCAAAGTCGTCTATCTTTATCTCACTCTCGCAGTCCTCTGGCTTTTGCTTTTGCTTTGCCGCTGCCATGCGGGCATCAAGCTCAGCCTGAAGCTCCTCAAACATCTTTTTCTCATCTATTCTTGCAAACATAGTGCCGCATGACTTTGTCACAGCTCCGCTCTCAAGCGCACCGAATGACTGTATGCTGTCGTAGTCTCGTGCTGACGTTCCGAGACTGTCAAGTATGGTTTCGGCGCTCTGAGGGATGAACGGAGTGAGAAGAACGGCACCTATGCGGATAGCCTCGAGCAGATTGTAGATGACCGTAGCGAGTCTCGGCTTGTCCTCCTCGCTTTTTGCAAGCACCCACGGCATCGTCTCGTCGATGTATTTGTTGGTGCGTCTGAGCATTGAGAAGATGCGCTCGTTTGCGTCGGCAACATGATAGCTCTCCATCAGCTCATACGACTCACGGACAGCTGAGAGCACCTCTGCCTTGAGATCACGGTCAACGTCCGTTTCTTCACCGGGGGCGGGAACTGTACCGTCAAAATATTTTGCGGTCATGGCTATCGTGCGCGAAACGAGATTTCCGAGGTTATTGGCAAGGTCATTGTTGTAGCGGAGAATTACGTTTTCGTATGATATACTGCCGTCGCTTGCATAAGGCATCTCACTCAGAGCATAGTGACGCACACCGTCGACAGAGAACTTTTCGGCGAGCTCGTCTGCGTATATTACGTTGCCCTTTGATTTTGACATTTTGTCCTGACCGAAGTTGAACCACGGATGACCGAAAACCTTTTTCGGCAAAGGCAGGTCAAGAGCCATGAGCATGATAGGCCAGTATATGGTATGGAAACGCAAAATATCCTTGCCGATTATGTGGACGTCAGCAGGCCAATACTTTTGGAAAAGCTCAGGCTGTGTTTCGTTTGCGGGGTCGTATCCGAGTGCTGTGATATAGTTTGAGAGTGCGTCTATCCATACATAGATAACGTGCTTGTCGTCAAACTCGACGGGAACTCCCCATTTGAAGGAAGAACGTGAAACGCAAAGATCCTGCAGTCCTGCCTTGAGGAAGTTGTTGACCATTTCCTTTTTGCGTGACTCAGGCTCGATAAATTCGACGTGCTCGTCGATATACTGCATCAAACGGTCTGCATATTTTGACATACGGAAAAAGTATGCTTCTTCGGTTGCCTGATGCACGGGTGCTCCGCAGTCGGGACACTTTCCGTCTGCAGCCTGTGTCTGAGTAAAGAAGGACTCGCACGGAGTGCAATACCAGCCCTCATAGCTGCCCTTGTATATATCTCCCTTTTCGTATAGCTTATTGAATATGTTTTTGACTGCCTTTTCATGGTAGTCGTCTGTCGTGCGGATGAATTTGTCGTAGCTTGCGTTCATCAGATCCCAAATACCCTTGATCTCTGCTGCGACATTGTCAACGTACTGCTGAGGCGCAATACCTGCCTCGTTTGCGCAGTTTTCTATTTTCTGTCCGTGCTCGTCGGTACCCGTGCAGAAAAATACGTCATAACCTACCTGACGCTTGAAACGGGCGATCGCATCCGTCATTATGACCTCGTATGTGTTTCCGAAGTGGGGTTTTCTCGATGCATATGCGATTGCCGTGGTGATGTAAAATTTGCCTTTGTTTTCCATGTTTGTCCTCCGTGCGCAGACGAAATGGCGCCTGCGTCTTTTATGTATTTTTGCCCTGATGATGAGCATATAAGAGAAGAGTGAAAAAATAAAAGAACGAACGCAAAAATCGGCGTTTGTTATTCAATGTTTGCCATTTTTTCACTTTTCATTTATTATTTTTTCTTCTGTCGGTCTGCCCGAGCATATAGTCAATGCTTGCGGAATATATTTTTGAGAGCTTTATCAGCGTTTGAGCGGTCAGTGCATTTACTCCGTTTTCGTATGCCGAGTAGGTGCGTCTGTCAACGCCGAGCAGCATGGCTACCTTTTCCTGAGTGTAGCCCTTTTCCCGACGAAGTTGCTTGAGCCTTTCAAAAACCATATACTCCTCCGAATTTCTAAATGACCGTTGATAACAGCATTGATATCAAAATTGCAGGCAGATAGTTTGCGACCTTGATCTTTGTAATGCCCATGAGGTTGAGCCCTATGATGACGATGAGAAGACTGCCCGTGCAGTTCATCTCGCATATCATGTGGTTTGTAAGAAGCGGCTCGATGAGTCCTGCCGCAAGCACAAGAGCACCTTGAAATACGAGCACGAACGCAGACGATAACAGCACCCCTATGCCAAAGCTGACAGACAGTGCCATTCCGGATACAAAATCAAGCACGCCTTTTGTAAAATACAGCGTGTTGTCGCCCGACACCCCCGCATTTACAGCCCCAACGATAGTCATGGAGCCTACGCAGAACAGCAGGCACGCACTGACAAAGCCTTGTGCTATACTGCCCTTTGCTTCGTTATTTGCAGAAAATCTTTGTTCCACCTTGTCTCCGAGACGGGTGAGGTGTGAGTCAATATCGAGCAAAGTACCCGCCGCCACTCCGAGTGCTATCGAGATTATCGGCATGACGGGATTTGCCTCGCTGTCCGTCCCTGCGCTTACAGCCCCTGAAATGCCTATGTATACTGTACACATCCCTATTCCGCACATAAGAGCATCGGTCAGCTTTTTCGGTATTCCTTTTTTTAATGCAAGCCCTATGAGAGAGCCGATGATAACTGTAACGGTGTTAAAAAGCACTCCCGAATATTTAAAGCCGAGCAATAAATCTATCATGTCTACCTCAAAACACAAATGAAACTTCTATCATATTATTATACATTTATATTTGCGTCTTTACAAGAGTTTTTGAAATAAAATTTCTTGCATGGCACCCACCCCCTTGATTTGAAGCACAAAACGGTGTATAATCAGAAAAACGAAACTTGGAGATGTGACAAATGAAAATTTTTTTGACGGTCATGCTTTGTCTGCTTGCGTTGCTTGCCGTATTGCTGATCTATGTGTCGTGGCTGTTGTTTTCGATGGCGTGTGCGAGAAAGATACCTCGTATAATCTCGCCCTTGATGTCAAAGCTGATAGGCGGCTTTAATGTTGGCGAGCTTGAAATGGTCAAGGTCGGCAAAAAGTTTTATGAAGAGGAGCGGCGTGAGCCGTGGTATATAAGATCGCACGACGGACTTGCTCTTCACGCTGAGTATATACCGTGTGAGAATGCGAGAGCGACCATCATACTTATGCACGGATATCGCTCATCGGCTCTGCACGATTTTTCGGGAGTGCTTCCGTATTACAGACAGCTCGGACTCAACATATTGCTGTGCGACCAGCGTGCCCACGGCGAGAGCGAGGGAAAATACATTACCTTCGGGGTGCTTGAGCGTTATGACGTTCGTGCGTGGGTGCTTGAGCATAACAAAAGGATAGGGGCTGACACTCCCGTGATACTTGACGGTATCTCGATGGGCGGTGCTACCGTTGCGTATGCGGCGGGGCTTGAGCTTCCGAAGAACGTATGCGCAGTAATGGATGATTGCGGATATTCAAATCCGAAAGCGCAGATACAGTACGTCATGGGTCTGATGAAAATTCCGGTGTTTCCGTTTTATCCCGTAGCCAATACGATATGCAGACTTCTTGCGAAATTCTCGTTTTCGGATGTTGATGCTAAACAGACTCTGTCAAAGACGGATATCCCTTGTCTGTTCATTCACGGTGAGGCGGATGACTTTGTCCCGTGCAGTATGGGAATTGAGTGCCATGACAGTTGTGCGTCGAAAAAATATATTTTCGTCTGTCCGGAGGCAAAGCACGGTATGAGCTATATCGTGCAAACAGAAAAGTGTCAGAAGATGCTCAGAGATTTTATCGACGAGGTCTTAAAATAAAAATGTCAAAAAGCAATGATGACTCTTAGCATGAGTTATCATTGCTTTTTTGCCGCACAGGAAATTGCTCTCACTCGCCGTTTTGCACAGCTTCTGTATTATAAAAACAACGGTAGGAGAGAGGATGGGTGACACACTGTCCGCTTTTATCGGATATGAGCTCTGAGCTTCTTTGTCAGCAGAATGCTCGCCGCCGATTTTACGGCGTCTGGAATAATAAAGGGAATAACGCATACCGACAGGGCATTTGATATAGAGGTGGGCTGTGCGAAATACAGGTTCTTTAACAGCAGAAAGTAGAGCGTACCGCATATGTACACACACAGCAAATTAATGGCGGAGGCAAGTGCGAGTGCTTTTGTGCTTTTTGAGCGGTCGCTTATCATGCCTGCGAAAAACGCTCCGGGAATAAACCCGAGAGTAAAGCCGAAGGTGAGACTGAAAAAGCTCGCCAAGCCTGCACCCGTCGTAAAAACGGGAAGCCCCGCAAGACCGCAAAAGATATACAGCAGTACCGTGACACAGCCGTATTTTCTGCCAAGGAGCAGAGCCGCTGTGTTTGTAAACAGAAGCTGTAGGGTAACTGGCACGGCGAGCGGCAGCTTTATGTATGCTCCGAGCGTTGTCAGAGCACAGAAAAGCGAGCAGAACACAAGCGACCGAAGCTCCCGTGTCCGTGCTTTAGAATCTTTCAAGCTGAACCTCGCCGCTTCTCAGTATCTCCGTGTCCTCGCCGCTCTTCACTATCAGTCCTCCCGTACCGTCAATGCCCGTGACGGTACCGCTCTGTAGTGTATTGTTTTTTCTGTAGTATATCTCTCTGTCTATCAGCATCATGTGCTCGGTGTATTCTTTTATCAGACTTTCATCATCCCCCTCGAGCACAGTGAGCAGGGTGTCGGTAATATCAGCCGCAAGCCTTGCTCTCGATATTTTTTGCTTTGTCACGGCGCTTGCTTTGTCCTTTATTTCATCGGGAAAGCCCCCCTCGGGTGCGGTGATATTGATGCCGATACCGCATATAACAGCACAAAGCTCCCCCGTTTCAAGCTCGCTTACAGCTTCACACAGTATTCCGCATACCTTTCTCTCTCCTATATAGATATCGTTTACCCATTTTATTTTTGCGGGCTCCTCGCTTATGCTTTGAATGACTTTTCTTGCCGCAACCGCAGCCGCTACCGTATACATCACGCCCTCGCGCAGACAACTCGGTTTTATTATCACGCTCATGTATATGCCGGAACCTGCGGGAGAGAAAAAGCTCCTGCCGTATCTGCCTCTGCCGTTTGTCTGCTCGTTTGCCGCAATAAGCGTGCCGTGAGAGGCTGATGCTGCCATCTGCTTTGCAATTTCGTTGGTCGAGCGCACGCAATCATAGCAGAAAACATCAATATGTCTGCCATTTGGCAGATGTGCCGACACGGACTCACGACACAAAATATCAGAGGGGTGTGTGAGCCGATATCCGTTTTTCGGAGAGGACTGTATCTCTATCCCCAGCTCTCTGAGAGCCTTTATTTCTTTGCACACCGCCATTCTTGATATTCCGAGTTTTTTTGCTATTTCGGCACCCGATACGAAACTTCCGCATTCTTTTTCTAAAAAAAACAGGATTTTATTTTTCATATGCTCTTTACCTTTTGAAAAATTTGTGTTATACTATGGAGTAAATTGAAGAAAAAAATACAATCTTTCAATGCTTTTTTGTATTTTAACATATATATTGCGTATTGTAAACACTTTTTTGAAAACAGTTTACAAAAGCAGTCAAGCAAAAGTTTTAAAAGTAGCGGAGGACTAAACTATGCCAATGGAATTTTCAAGAAAATTGCCTATACCTAAGGAGACAAAGGAGAAATATCCCGTCAGTGCCGAGGCTGTGGCAGCAAAGGAAAAACGTGATATCGAGATAAAAAAGGTGTTTACGGGTGAGTCGGACAAGATGGTGCTGGTAATAGGACCTTGCTCTGCCGACAGCGAAGAGCCGGTAATGGAGTATATGTACCGTCTGAAAAAGCTTCAGGATAAGGTAGAAGACAAGCTCATTCTTATTCCGAGAATATATACAAACAAGCCCAGAACCACGGGTACGGGATACAAGGGAATGCTCCATCAGCCCAACCCCGAGGGAAAGCCTGATCTTTACCAAGGTATTCTTGCTATCCGTGAGCTTCACACAAGAGTTCTTACAGAGACGGGACTCCCCACAGCGGACGAGATGCTCTATCCCTCAAACCACAGATACCTCTCGGATCTTCTTTCGTATGTTGCGGTAGGCGCACGCTCGACAGAGAACCAAGAGCACAGACTTGTAGCGAGCGGTATTGATATTCCCGTCGGAATGAAAAACCCGACAAGCGGCGATATCTCCGTAATGCTCAACTCGATCGTTGCGGCTCAGTCCGAGCAGTCGTTTATTTACAGAGGCTGGGACGTCAAGACCTCGGGCAATCCCCTTTGCCACGCTATCCTTCGCGGATATGTTGACAACTACGGCAGATCCATGCCCAACTATCACTATGAGGATCTTGCCGCCCTCTACGAAGCATACGCAAAGAGAGATCTTGCAAACATTGCACTTATCGTTGACTCCAACCATGCAAATTCGGGCAAGAAGTATGACGAGCAGCCGAGAATTTGCAAGGAGGTACTCCACTCCGCAAGACATAATGCTGACATAAAGAAGATGGTCAAGGGCTTTATGATAGAGAGCTATCTTGAGGACGGCTGCCAGAAGATAGGCGAGGGCGTGTTCGGAAAGTCGATCACCGACCCGTGCCTCGGCTGGGACAAAACAGAAAAGCTTGTTCTTGACATAGCAGATCTGATCTAAGAAATTATAGTGATTATTGAGCGGGTAACGCCTTTTTAAAGGTGTTACCCGTGCCGTTTTCCGAAAAAAACTTTATAAAATATCAAACTGCCTGGTAACTTTGTCTGTTACCCGGCAGTTTTGCACGTAAGCTTTTTGCGGTGTCAGCATTTAATTTGCGCCGCTTTATAAATACACCGTGGGTATATTTATAAAGCAGAGAATTTATATATACTGCTGTGCCGATCTTTATATATCCGCATCCTTTATATATTCGGCGCTGTGTGCGGCGATAAATTCCTTTCGTGCGGCGAGATTGTCTCCAAGGAGCGTATCAAAGATTATTTCCGTTTCCTTTGCGTCCGCCTCCGTAACTGCGATAAGGCGTCGGGTGGCGGGATTCATCGTTGTTTCCCACATCATCTCGGGCTGGTTCTCGCCCAGTCCCTTTGAGCGTTGGAGCGTGTATTTCGTTCCTTCAAGCTTTGCGAGTATTTCCGCCTTTTCCTGCTCATTGTAGGCAAAGTATGTTTTGTCCTTCGCCGTTATTTCAAAGAGGGGGGACTCCGCTATGAATATCTTGCCCTCTTTTATCAGCGTGGGGAGGAGTCGGTAGAATATAGTCAGCAGCAGCGTGCGTATCTGAAAGCCGTCCTCGTCGGCATCGGTGCATATGATTATCTTTGACCAACGCAAAGATTTCAGATCAAACTGAGATATGTCCTTTTGCTTTGATTTTATCTCAACGCCGCATCCGATAACACGGAGAAGGTCAACTATGATATCACTTTTGAATATTTTGTCGTAGGATGCTTTGAGGCAGTTGAGAGTTTTTCCTCTGACGGGGATGATAGCCTGAAATTCCGCATCTCGTCCGAGCTTGCAGCTTGACATAGCCGAGTCACCCTCAACGATATATATTTCTCGCCTTTCGGGATCCTTTGAACGGCAGGGAACGAACTTTTCGACACGGTTTGCGACATCCATGGTTTTTGAGAGCTTTTTCTTGATGTCGATACGGCTTTTTTCTGCCTCTTCACGGCTGTGCTTGTTTACGAGCACCTGCTTTGCGATAATATCAGTCTGAGTCGGATTTTCAGCAAAGTATACCTCAAGCTGCCGTGTCAGAAATTCGGTCATTGCCTTTTGGATAAAGGTGTTGTTTATAGCTTTTTTCGTCTGGTTTTCATACGAGGTCTGAGTAGAGAAGCTGTTTGATATGAGAAGAAGGCTCTCTTCTATGTCAGAGAAGGTTATCTTGCTTTCGTTTTTTGTATATTTTCCGCCTGCCTTGAGCATTCTGTCAATACCGTTTATAAAAGCGGTCTTTACTGCCTTGTCGGGCGCTCCGCCGTATTCAAGATAGCTTGCGTTGTGATAGTATTCAAGACGGGCGCAGGTGTTTGTTATACAGAAGGCAAAGTCTGCCTTTACCTTGTAGTCCGCCTTGTCTTCACGGTCACGTCCCTGTGCGTTCATAGACCAAAGCACAGGTTCTGTCATAGCTGTATCTCCGGCAATTTCTTTTACATAATCGGTTATACCGTTTTCGTAGAAAAATCTTTGCTCTTCAAACCCTCCGTTTTCCTGTTCGGTGAGAAGAATAAACTCAAGCCCTGTTACTACTGCCTGACGGTGAAGTACGTCAACGAAAAATTCATGAGGTATGGCAATATCCGTAAATACCTCAAGATCGGGTTTCCAGCGTATGACCGTGCCTGTGCGCTTTTCCTTTTTTTCAAGCTCTCTCTCGACAAGATCCGTGACGGGCTCTCCTTTTTTAAAGGATATCTCGCGCACGTATTTTCCGTCATAGCTCTTTACGTCCATGTATTCGGAGGCGTACTGTGTTGAGCATGCTCCAAGACCGTTGAGACCGAGAGAATACTCGTAGCTTGCGCCTTCGTCATTGTTGTTATATTTTCCGCCTGCGTACATCTCGCAGTAAACAAGATACCAGTTGTATGCCTGCTCTTTTTCGTTCCATCCGAGCGGCACTCCTCGTCCTCTGTCATCTACCTCAAGCGAGTGGTCACGCCATACCGTGACCTTTATCTGCTTTCCGTAGCCCTCGCGTCCTTCGTCTACCGAGTTTGAGAGTATTTCAAAAAAAGAGTGTTCACACCCTTCAAGACCGTCCGAGCCGAAAATTACAGCAGGGCGTTTTCTTACTCTGTCAGCACCTTTGAGCGAGGTTATGGAAGAGTCGTTATATTCGTTTTGTTTGTTTTTAGTCTCTGCCATTTGTTACTTCCTTGTGTAATATAATTTGAAAGTGACACGCATTTTTCTTAATATTATATTATGATACCACGTTTTAGATCTTTTGTCAATCAAAGAAATCAACTCAAACGCCCAATTCGCCTGCCGGTAAATTCTCAAAGCATAAAAAACTGTTTTTGCGTCTTATGAGTTGAAAAAGGGCGCTTTTTTTGATATAATTGCTTTAATTATATACACACATACATAGAAATCGGATAAAAGGTGAAGAAAATGACTCTTGCCGAAATATTTGAGCATGAAAAAATCGAATACTTTGCGCCGATAGAGCTGTCAAGGCTGAAAATTACAAAGCCGTATCTGCTTGAGCGATGCGCCGTCAGAGCCGAGTGCGGGTCGGCTCTTATGATGTGTGTGCCGTATTTTTCGTCTATGCCGGAAAATATATCAGCATATGCCTGTGCTCGGGACTATCACCTTTATTTTGAGGGGCTCTTTGACCGTATCATACCGAAGCTCAGTCAGCTGTACCACGGGTACTCCTTCTACGGCTTTGCGGATCACTCGCCTATATCCGAGGTGGATGCCGCAGCCATGGCGGGGCTCGGGGTGATAGGGGACAACCGCCTTCTTATTACAAAAAAATACTCATCCTTCGTGTTTGTGGGTGAGATAATATCCGATATGCCTGCAGAGGGGTACGGAATGTCCGTATATGAGGGAGAGACAAGGACCTGCACCCATTGCACAGCGTGCAAACAAGGCTGTCCCGTGGGGTTGGACATTTGCCTTTGTCTGTCGGCACTCACTCAAAAAAAGGGTGAGCTTGATGAAGAGCAAAAGCGGCGGCTCGCAGAGCACGGTGTTGCGTGGGGCTGTGATATATGTCAGAGTGTCTGCCCGTATACGAAAGCGGCGTTCGAGCGTGGGAGCATATACACTCCGATAGACTTTTTTTATGAGAGACGACTCGAAAAAATAGACATTGACCTGCTGAACGGCATGAGCGACGAGGATTTTTCCGCCCGTGCATTTTCGTGGAGAGGCAAAGAGACTATAGCACGAAATCTCAAAATTCTCAAAGAAGGGACAAAAAAACAATGCTGAGACTCATTTTCGGCGGATTTGGAAGCGGCAAGAGCAGACGTGTGCTTGACATGATAGGCGAGTGTACCGCAAAAAAAAGCGCATATGACAAAAGCATATATCTGATAGTACCCGAGCAGGATACGGTGCGTGCCGAGCTTGAAGCGGCAAGCACGCTTGCGCCGAAAACTGCGCTCTGCTTTGAGGTTCAGAACTTTTCCCGCCTTGCAAACTCGGTATTCCGTTCACTCGGAGGACTTTCATATAAATATGCCGACAGCGCATCAAAGGCACTGTGTATGTGGCAGAGCATGAGCGCCTTGGGGGGGCTTTTGTATCAACCGTGCGAGGAGGCAGACGAGCACAGAATACACTCCGTGCTTTCCGTGATAAGTGAGCTGAGAGCCTCAGGAATTGATATAAAAAAGCTGGAGAATGCGGCAAACGCACTGGGCACGGCAACACCGCTCGGAAGGGAAATGCACGACTTGTCACTTATCTGCACGGTATACGAGTCAACGCTCTCCGAGCTTTACAGTGACAGCGAAAAGGATATAGACAAGCTATGCGATCTGCTCGAATACAACAAGTTTTTTGCGGGATACGATATATTCATTGACGGCTTTTGCAGTTTTACCGCACCGCAGATGCGCTTGATCACGACACTTATACGTGATTGTGCAAGTGTAACCGTGACCTTGCCGATCGATCGTGAAAGAGGTCGGTATCTGTACGGGCTTGAGTCGGAGAATACCGCAAGGAGACTGGAGACAGCGGCGCAGAGCGTTGGAGCGGGTGTTGAGTACATAGACATACAGAAAAACAAGCGTGCGCTATATGATGATCTGAGATATCTCTCAGAAAATCTGTATCTGTCAAACTCCGATACATATACGGGCAGGTCCTCGCACATTGAGCTTTACGAATGTGCAGATGCCCGTGAGGAGGCAGAGGCGGTGTGCACCCTTATACAAAAGAAGGTTCAGGGCGGCGCAAGATACCGTGATATTGCTGTTGTGGCGAGAAACGCACAGGACTATGCGGGTATACTTGACAATGCCTTTGAGAGGCACGGTATTCCTTGCTTTTTCTCCTGCGAGACACGCCCCGAGTCTCACCCGATGATAAAGCTCGTATACTCTGCTTTTTCGCTGTTTTGCAAAAACTGCCGCAGAGAAGAGGTAATTTCATATCTTAAGACAGGTCTTTGCGACGTAGAGGCTGATGACTGTGACATATTTGAAAAATACGTAAATACATGGAAAATAAACGGAAGTCGTTTTCTTGCCGACGAGGATTTTTGCAACAGCCCCGGCGGCTACACGGATATAAAGACAGAAAGATTCGACCAAATACTTGAGCGTGTGAACCGCACAAAAAAGCAGTTCTGCGCACCGCTTATACCGTTTTTTGAGTCGCTTAAAAAGGAAAACACGGTAAAGGATATCTGCGTTTGTCTCTGGAGATATCTCGATGCTCTGAAAATAAGAGACAAGATGGAAGCAGAGGCGGCGGAATACGAACGCACGGGAGACGAGCAGTCGGCGAGGGAGTGCGAGGGGATATTCAACTGCTTTGCGGATACGCTCGATACGCTTGTAGCTACCGTAGGCGGGCAAAAGGTATCTGCGCATGAATTTTCAAAGCTGCTCCGTATGTGTATGCGGACAAAAAAGGTGTCCGTCATTCCGACCTCTGCCGATGCGGTGACAGTCGGGGATGCGCATATGCTCAGAGCCGCAGGGATAAGGCATATCTTTTTGATAGGGGCTTGTGACGGCAGTTTTCCCCTCGCAATCAAGGATAACGGTTATTTTGATTATATAAAAAGAAAACAGCTTTCGGCTGTGGGTATTGACATCGAGTACGATATTGAGCTTGACGCTTCCAAAGAGATGTTTTATTATGCAAGAGCCGTGTGTGCTGCCTCAGAGAGTGTAAGCATCCTCTACGGAGGTGCGGACGCGTCTGGTACTGCGGTCAAAATCTCAAATTCGTCTCTCAGTCTCATGAGGCTGATGAATATAGAGCGGGTATGCAGATACGGTGAGCTTCCGATAGAGGAGAGGGTATACGATGCGGCATCGGCGGAGGAGACGGCGCTGACGGCCGACTTTGAGTCTGACAGAGAAAATGCGGGCATATGTGCGCTCTCGCTTATCTCGGCTGAGACGAGAAAAGAGCCGTACGAGCTGCAGAAAAAGCTGTCAGACGAGACTCGCAGAGTCCTGTTTTCAAAGAAGCTCGCAATGACTCAGGCGAGGCTTGAGAGCTATGCAAGGTGTCATTTTGCGTTTTTCTGCCGTTATCTTCTGCGCCTTGAGCAGAACTCTGAATATGATTTCGGTGCGGCGGATATCGGAAATTTCGTTCACTCCGTGCTCGATTCGCTGACAGAGCAGTTAACGGTGGACGGGGTGTTCCGCTCGGATATTTCGGAGACAGAGCTTGAGCAAAGAGCCGAGAGGATCATTTCCGACTATATCAGCCGTGTATGCCCCGAAAACGACCGCAGAAGCGCCAGACTGCTCGGGCTTATCCGCAGGATACGCCGCTCGGTCAGCCTTATAGCTTCAAATATATGCCGTGAGTTTGAGCAGTCGAGATTTGTTCCGATAGCGCATGAAATGCAGATAAAGGATAACTCCCCCTTCAATCCCTCTCCGCTTGAGTTCACGCTTGAGCAGGGAGCCAAGCTCTCTATATACGGTACGCTTGACCGTGCGGATGTTTACCGCAGAGGGGATGATGTATACGTCAGAGTAATTGACTACAAAACGGGAGCAAAGGACTTTTCGATGAAGGACATCGAGATGGGGATGAATTTGCAGCTCATGATATATCTCTTTACCGTGTGCGCACAGACAAACGAGCAATTCAAGCGGATGCTCGGATGCCCCGAGGGCGGACGGCTTTTGCCTGCGGGCATGCTTTATTACTCGGCATCCGTTGCGGATGTTAACCTTACCTCTCCGAAAAGTGCGGAGGATGTGAGAAAAGAAGCGGAGCGTGCGCTTGCGAGAAAGGGACTTCTTACAAATGACGAGGCTGTTCTTCGTGCAATGGAGCCGGAGCTTGACGGAAAATACATAGCGGTCACAGCGTCGGAGGACAAGCTGAAAACGGGCAGGGGAATATCTCTTATAGGTGCGGACGAGTTTGATGCTTTGCAAAAGCAGGTGGGAGACGTTATCACATCTATTGCAAACGAGCTGTGCGCAGGTAAGGTAGAGGCAGAGCCTATGGTCTATGGCGGAGTAAAGTCATGCGCATGGTGCGAGATGAGAGCGATATGCCGCCGATATGATAACGACGGTACGGCGTCCGCAGAGAATGCGGACGATGCAGAGTAGAGAGGAGGCTTGAGACATGGGAGTAAAATGGACGGATGCTCAGCTCGATGCGATAAACTCACGTGACAGAACTATGCTTGTTTGTGCCGCGGCAGGCTCGGGCAAAACTGCAACCTTGACAGAAAGAATAATCCGACGCCTCACAGACAAAACAAACCCCTCGGATATATCAAGAATGCTCGTTGTTACGTTTACACGCAATGCGGCAACGGAGCTGAGAGAAAAAATATACAAGGCGCTGAGTGCCGAGCTTGAGCGTGACCCGACGGACAAGTTTTTGTCGCTTCAGCTTATGAAGCTGCCCGGTGCGAGGATAAGCACCATACACAGCTTTTGCTTTGATATAGTAAAAAGGAATGCGGCAAAGCTGGGGCTTGGCACATCGGTAAGGATAGGGGACACGGCAGAGAATGAGATAAGAGCTCGAAGAGTCATGGAAGAGGTCGTTTATGACTTTTATGACAGGGAGGCGGCAGAGGAAAGCGCCTTTGACTTTGCTATGCTGTCCGAGAGCATCACGAGCGCAAAAGGCGAGGGGACGCTGTCAGAGATATTTCTTTCCTTATATAAAAAGCTGTGCTCCTATGCAGGAGGAGCTGCGACTCTCAGCAATGTGGCAGGGGACTATGAGCGTGTGTGTCAAAATGACTTTTTCGATACACGCTACGGAGAAATATACAAAGAGGAGCTTGTGCTGAAGCTTGAGGGTTTTTCTCATAAATACGGCATCTGTATAAACTGTCTCAGAGATGAAAACGACAGCCATCCGTATCTTGCGGCACTATACTCTGATCTTGAATATATAAAAAGAGTCTTGACTGCGGCAGACTCGGGATATTCTGCTGTCAAATGTATGATAGACGGCTGTACCTTTCAAAAGCTGGGAACGGTCAAAAGAGGAAGTGCTACCGTTGCGTCGGAGAACGCAAAAATATTGCGCTCGGAGCTGAAGGCTGAGATGAAACGCTTTGCCGAGATGTTTGCATACACCCCGTCCGAGCTTGACGATGCTGCGGCGAAGACAGCCACGCTTTCAAAGACGCTGTCAAAAGTGCTGTGCGAGTTTGAGCGGAGATTCAGAGAAGAGAAAAAGGATGCGGGCGTCCTTGATTACAACGACCTTGAATATTACGCTCTGCGTGCTTTGTACGACGGAGATGAGAGAAGCGAGGCGGCAAAAGAGCTTGAAGCGCTGACCGATGAGATATACATAGACGAGTATCAGGATGTAAATGAGGTGCAGGACAAAATTTTTTCTGCGATATCAAACGGACACAACCTCTTTATGGTGGGAGACGTCAAGCAATCCATATACAGCTTTCGCGGAGGCGAGCCGTCTATATTTACGGCAAGGCGGGACAGCTACGAAAAGTATGACAGAGAAAAAAATACATCTGCCGCTCCGTGCGCAGTCTTTATGCAGAACAATTTCAGATGCGACAGCACGGTAGTCGATTATGTAAACGGGATATTTGCCTGCTTGCTCGGCAAAGCAAACGGCAGATTTGAGTATATCAACGAGGACGAGCTCGTTTATTCAAAGGACGGCGGAAAAATATCCGAAAACGAGGTGTACCCGAGGCTCGTTATATGCGAAAACGCAGATGAAAATACCGACAAAAGCTTTAACCCCGAGGCGGCATTTGTTGCGGATGAGATAGTTCGATTGCTCAAGGAGGGGCACAACAACAACGGCAAAAGAATAGTGCCGTCGGATATTGCGATACTTCTGCGCTCCGACAGGGCAAGCTCTGCCGTTTACAAGAGAGAGCTTGAGCGCAGGGGAGTGCCTGTTGTGAGCGGTGAGAAAAGCTCACCGTTTGACAGCCCTGAGCTTCAGCTTGTGCTCTGTATGCTCAATGCCATAGACAATCCTCACAGAGACGTATACCTTGCGGGGGTATTGCTTTCCGAGATATACGGCTTTACTCTTGACGAGCTTGTAATGATAAAGAGAGAATACAAGGAGTCGCTTTCCTTGTATGACTCGCTTGTGCGGTACACCGAGGCGCACGGCTTTGAAAAGGGCAGAGAGTTTATCCGTGAGAGAGACAGGTACAGAGAATTGTCAAAGAAAAAGCCGATAGACAAGCTCATTTGGCAGATATACCTTGAAAGCTCACTGCTTTGCGTTGCTGTGTCAAAATACAAAAATGTCTATGCAAGACGCAAGGCAAAAAGAAACTGTATGCTTGTATACGAGTATGCACGCAGCTTTGAGTCGGGGGCGAGTCGGGGGCTGTACAGCTTTATAGAGTATCTAAACGGAATTATCAGAGATAATACTTTCCCCGAGACAAGCGCAGACAGCTATGCTGACGGGGTGAAGATAATGTCCATGCACGCATCAAAGGGACTTGAATTTCCCGTATGCTTTGTCTGCGATACTGCGAGAAGCTTTAATAAGACAGACCTTGCCGACAGGCTGATGTACGAGCCGCAGGTCGGCATAGGATTTAAGTTGAGGGGAGCTGATGGATTTTCCGTTACGGACACACCTTTTCGCCGTGCTGTGAGCATGTACAGAGACAAGCTTTCCTCAGAGGAAGAGATGCGCATACTGTATGTTGCGCTGACCCGTGCAAGAGAAAAGCTCTATATCACTGCAAAGCCCGCAGGCAGAGGCGGAAGCTACGAGAAAATGATAGAGAAGGCAAGCTACGGTGCGGAGATGTTTTGCAAAACCACCGTGTCCGAGATATTAAACTTTGCCGACGGGATATTGCTCGCAACACAGACAGAGGCGCTTTGCGTTCCGTGCGAGAGGGTGAGCGTCAGCGACAAAGAAATACCGCAAATATTCGAAAGCGTGACCGAGCGCAGAGAGTCTGAGTCGGCGGATAATGACAAGGTCGATCAGATGCTTAGCACACTCAAAAAAAGGATAGATTATGTCTATCCTTACCGAAGAATGACACGTATAAAGGCGAAAATGTCCGTGTCAAAGCTATATCCGGGCGTGCTTGACGAGGTCGGTGAGAGCGATGCCGAGAATGCCGAAATAAAGCCACTGAGCTTTACCTCACAGCCGAGCTTTATGAGTGAGGAGAGGTCGGCGAGCGCCGCCGAAAAAGGCACCGCTACCCACCTTATAATGCAGTTTGCGGATTTTTCAAAAATGCAGGAGCATGGGGTAGCAGCCGAGCTTGAGCGTCTCGTTCGAGAGGGCTTTATTGACGGGCAAAGCGCTCGGATAGCCAATATAGCTTATATAGAAAAATTTCTTGACAGCGGCTTTTACCGCCGTATTCGCTCTGCTGACAGGCTGTGGAGAGAATTCAGATTTAATCTGCAGCTTGATGCGGCGTTGTTTTGCGAGGATGAAGATGCAAAGGCAGAGCTTTCGGGAGAGAAGCTGCTCGTTCAGGGTGTTATCGACGGATTTTTTGCCGAGGGTGAAAATATAGTGCTTTTTGATTACAAGACAGACTACCTGAGTGAATATGAGCTCTCACACCCCGAGGCTGCGAGAGCGAAGCTTTCCGCGCGCCATGCAGAGCAGTTATGCTATTACAGATTGGCGCTCGAGCGGATATTCGGCAGAAGGGTAGAGGAGGTATATATATACTCGCTTCCCCTCGGCAAAGAGGTGCGAGTGGATATATCGGATGAGATACTGAAAAATGTTAGGGTGGTTGACTGATGAAAAACAACAATATTATACTTATAGGAATGCCGGGCTGTGGGAAGAGCACCGTCGGCGTCGTTGCGGCAAAGATACTCGGATACAGCTTTCTTGACTGCGACCTTTATATTCAGAATAAATATTCAAAGCTGCTTTGGGAGTTGATAGAGGAGCTTGGCTGTGAAAAATTCATCTCGCTCGAAGAGTCGGCGCTGTGCCGGATCGAGTGCGAGAGTCACATAATAGCCACGGGCGGCAGTGCCGTTTACGGGGAACGTGCCATGAAGCATCTGAAAACGCTCGGGAAGGTGATCTATCTCTCGCTTTCGCTCGATGGAGTAAAAGAGCATATAGGAAACACGGGTACCTCGAGAGGCGTTGTATACCGTGACGGGGCAGATCTGCCGACGCTTTACCGTGAGCGTGTGCCGCTTTATGAAAAATATGCCGACTATACTGTGGACTGCAACGGTAAATCAGTCATGCACATAGCGCGCCGAATAGCGGAATTGGCGGGTATAAGCGTCTGAACGCTGTGCTTTTGTGCTGATTATGCTTGACACGTGGGGATTTTGCGTGTATACTCAATATAAAAAACGTATGACAAAAGAAATGGGTAGAATATGAAAAATACTATCATTGGAATAGACGTAGGCGGAAGCACAACAAAGATCGTCGGCTTTCAGAAGGAAAACGGACAGAGAAAGCTGATAACGCCTCTGTTTGTAAAGGCGGGGGATCCGATAACCTCGCTTTACGGGGCGTTTGGAAGATTTCTCACCGAAAACGACCTTGCGCTTGAGGATATTGAATGTGTCAAGGTCACGGGTGTCGGAAGCTCGTATTTGGGCAAGCCTATTTATTCTCTTCGCTGTGATAATGTGTCCGAGTTTGAGAGTATCGGCAGAGGAGGACTTTATATCAGCGGATTGGAGGAGGCTATCATTGTCAGCATGGGAACGGGAACCGCTCTTGTACACGCAAGACAGGGCGGAGATATGAAATATCTCGGCGGTACGGGTGTAGGCGGCGGTACGCTCGTAGGATTGTCAAAGCTGTTGCTCGGAATGAGTGATGTTGCTCATATTGATGAGATGGCACGGCAGGGAGATATAAATAAGATCGACTTGAAGATCAAGGATATATCAAATCCGGGACGCTTCGACGGTATGTCCGCTGAGCTGACAGCCTCGAACTTTGGTAAAATATCAGACCTGTCAAGCAAGGAGGATATTGCGGCGGGAATTGTAAATACAGTCTTTGAGACTATAGCCATGATGGCGATATTTGCCGCAAGAGGTCATAATGTCAGCGATATAGTGCTGACGGGTAATATGACAAATCTTGCAACCTGCAAGAAGGTATTTTCTGAGATGTCACAGCTGTTCGGTGTCAATTTCATAATTCCTCGGTATTCGCAGTATGCAACAGTAATAGGCGCAGCATTGCAATAATCCACGAATTTTTTTGATTAAGCAATAAAACACAAAAATCCCGTAAGCAAGCCGAATTTGGCTTGCTTACGGGATTTTTGTGTGAAGCTGGTGATGTGACTTGAACACACAATCTGCTGATTACACGTATGACAAGCTGATGACCGAGAGGGGGAAGCTATCTCTTGGGCGCACGCAGGATCAAAGTACCGGCGGAGAGGGAGTGTCATATAAGACTTTCAACACACCTGTAAATAAATCTGTAGCTGCAGAGCTTGACAAGCTCAAAAAAGGCAGCAACAGTTGGACAAAAAGCAATATTGTAGATAACGGGGACGGAACCTATACGCCGGTACTTGGAGCGAATCGATCGGATCTGTTCTCGGCTACACGGATGACGGCATACCTGTTACATTTGATAACATTCGCACAATAAGGGCAGGTGACAAGGCACTTGAGGAGATAGAAAACAACGAAACAGTCAAAGCGGCTTGGGATAATGTACAGAGGATATCGGATGCTCTTGGAACTGTAGTCAGCCTTCAAAAAGCAGTGCAAGAGCTTGCCGTAAACAATCAAGCACATTTTATCAAAGATCAGTCCCCCGATAAGTACGCAAAGCTCGAGCAGTATGTGCGAGAGTATCACGAGAGAGAGGGCAGGAGCGTTGCACAGCTCGAGAGGGAGCAGACTGAACTTGCAAAGCAAAACGGTATCACACTCCCGGACGGCGTAGCTATGGAGGAGGTAGTCGCAACTACACTCGAGGGAATGCTCTCTGACGGCTCTATTATCGAGCACGTGGCGAATATCCGCAAAATAGACGGCACTCTCGGCGATAAGATAAAAGCAAGGCTGTCCGAGATGATACAGAAGATAAAGGATGCTTATGCAGGTATTCCCGCGCAGACCAAAAACAGCAGATTTCTCTCCGAGGCGGAGGATGCTGTGTCGGAGCTGCAGGAGCTCTTTGAGGATGCTCTGCTCGATGCAAGTGACAACTATACCCGAGGAGAAAAGAAAAAAGCCTCCGGAGAGGAGACGGAGGATGAAAAGTATGATCTTGACGAGAGCTTAGGTATACAGTTATATGATTGGCTTGATGGGCAAGGTAAAAAGTATGGAAGTTACAACGGAAAGTTTTTTAATTTAGGAACAACACCTACAATACTCACAAAGCACGGTGCTCCTTCTGTTGAATTGATAATGTATGATGATGTTATCACTAAAGTTACAGGTGGAAAACATAGCATCTCTTTGGATGAAATTGCAAAACTTCCATCCCAATTAAACGATCCTATTTTGCTGTTTTCAGGAACTGTGCCGAATAGTTTTGTTGCACTTACCGAGCTTGTGGATAAGCAAGGCAATGATGTTATTGTAGCTGTTCATATCAATAAACATTATTCAAGAAATGTTGTAAACAAGATTGCAAGTTTGTATAGTAAGTCCGATAGCAATGGGAACAACCATATAATTGACTATGTTCAACGTCAAATCGATGGGGGAAACTTGATAGATGCAAGCAATAATAAAGCATCCAACTGGTTTACGACCAGAGGGCTCCAATTGCCCAAGGTGGTTCAAACCATATTGGATGCTAGCAAAAGGATATCACAAAAAGATCCTGTTGTCAATAGTAATGATATGCAAAGCGGAGAGAAAAATACCGCCGACAGCGAAAAAACCTCAAAATCGCAGACGTCTGCGAATTTGAGAGCGGATGAGGTATACAAGAAGAAAACGGAGCTTGCTGTCGGGGACAAGGTGGGGGATGTTACGCTCATGGCGGACAGCGACACGGGCGAAGCGGTGACGCCGAAGCTGCGAGCATCCTTTGACCGTGAGGATATGTCGTCATATATTCTTGCTACCATCGAGTCGATAGGAGATACGGAGCTTGTCGGGGCGCTCGAGGAGGAAATGACTCTGATGATGATGCAGTCGGATGCGGAGCTGCCTATGCACGACGCTGTAGATATCCTCTCCGAGTATGTCAGCGACGGCAGTATCACACCCGAGCAGGCGGCGCAGATACTGTCAAAAGAGCTCTCCGACCCCACAGGAGCCGATATTCCTACCCTCGTCGAGAGGGCACTCAACGACGGTGTAAGGTGGTCGCTTGAGGATTATAACAAACCTATCACAGTAGATGATGTTGATGTTTTGAAAAGCATTGACAAGATAAACGGGAAACCTAAAAGCATCAGTCAATTTACGAGTGAAGATATAGAAAAGGCTCAAAAGTGGGCCTATAAATTCTATAAAGATATAGGGACAAAGTCACCGTTTTTCCGTGCGTGGTTTGGTGATTGGAGATCAGAAGAAGATGCTCCTGTAACTATTGCAAATATTCCTGAATACGTTGCAACCAATGAGGCTCGAAAACAGCAAAGAGGTATAGTAAAAAACAAAGATACAGCAACGAACAAGGAAAAGACAAACGGATGGGAAATACGCATTTCAAGAGAAGGGGAAACAAATACAATTTCGCACGCCGGTAATGATCGCAAATCAGAATACGGTCTCGCCGGAATTAGAAGTCTTATTGAAAATGCAATTCTTCTTGACAGTGAAGTGCACGAGCATCATAGCAACAATGCTAAAGTTGACCTAATTAGTTTTGACCATAAGTTATATGCTATCGGAACAAGCAACGATGGAACAGTTGGTTTGTATAAAATCACAGTAGAAGAATTCTATCAAAGTAAAACAGAGCCATCAAACAAAAGATTCCACAATTTGCGATACATAGAAAAAATAGCCGACATTCCCGGCGGACGCACTTTCGATAATAATCGTAGCGGCGGCTCCACAAATGGGACATCGACTATCAAGTATAGTATATCCGATTTGTTTGAACTTGTCAAGGAGTACGATAAAGATTTTCATTATCAGCCTGTAGATTCTGTGCTGTTGAATAGCGACGGAACGCCGAAAGTGTTCTATCACGGAACTTCAGAAGATTTTACAGCGTTTAGCACTGATGAGATTGCGTCACGTGAGGGATCATTCTTTTTCGCAGAAAATAGAATGGATGCCGAGGCGTACGGAGAAAATGTTTTTGAGGTTTATCTCCAAGGAAGAAAACTCGCTGACTACGATAATCAGCCGAGAGAATTTTACCGCTTGAAAGATAAGCGTGCGCAGGTTGAGTACCTAAAAGACAAAGGATATGACGGATGGTATGCAGATATGGATAGTGATGGGTGGGGAGAATTGTCTGTTTTCTCTCCCGGACAGATCAAGTCTGCTGTTAATAACATCGGTACTTTTGATAGCAATAATCTCGACATCCGCTACTCCCTCGCAGAGACCGACACGGTGTCGGCGGTAGACTATGAAAAGCAGGTACAGGCGAGGATAAAGCTCGCAGAGGGGCTGCAGAGCATAGCGCAGAGCAGTACCGAATATGAGGCACTCGAGAGGTACAAGCAGAACGCCTCGAAGATCGTGGAGGAATATGCGAGACTCGATGCGCTCAACCGTGAGCTGCGGGAACTGAACAAGGCACCCGACAAGGACACCGACAGGATAAAGGCACTCAAGGCAGATATACGCAAGCTCAACAACGATATCGACATCTATGAGAGCGGCATGCGCAATATAGCCTCTGCCGCTCCGTTCCGTGAGATGCTCGCCCGTGCGACACGCCGTCAGACCGAGGAGATAAACCGTGCCCGCCACGAATACTACGAGCGCCAAAAGGCACGTACACAGAGCCGCCACAATGCCGAGACCCGCAACAAGATAAAGCGGGTGATAGTGGACCTCAACACTCTGCTCAACCATCCGACAAAGGAAAAGAATGTAAAGATAGAGATGCAGGATGCTATAGGCTCTGCACTATCGCTCGGTAATGCTATGTTCGGTAAGCTGTCAAACGCCGAGATAGCACAAGATCCGAGAGGGGAGCTGACAGGAGCAGAGGAGCAGGCGCTGCCGAGATACAGGGCGCTGACCTCAGAGGCAGAAGCACTACAGGCAAAGCTCGACGAGGCGAGGGCGAACGGCACCGACACGGCGAGCTTGTGCAGATAACAGAAAAAATGCGACACTATGTATTTGCAACTCAGTATTCAAGCGACAACTCGTACAGAGCTAAATAACGGCAAGCATCAAAACAGCGCCTCATGTGAGACGCTGTTTTTTGGTATTTGATTGGCTTTTTGGCATTTTCAAGGTATAATATTGTATGGGAAATTAAAAAAGCTAAGAAAAGGAGGACAACCACTGAGATACCGAATCAGTAAAGCGGAGAAAAATGTGCTAAAATCATTAATCGCAAACGCAGTATCATTGACAAACAGTTATAAATGATGTAAAATGTCTATGTCAAAAAAGTTTGACACCAATCTGACATCGTTTGTTTGCACCAAAATGAAACAAATTGAAAAGTTTTGAACCAAAACCACGAATTTTTTTGATTAAGCAATAAAACACAAAAATCCCGTAAACAAGCCGAATTTGGCTTACTTACGGGAAAGTTTTGTGTGGAGCTGGTGATGTGACTCGAACACACGACCTGCTGATTACGAATCAGCTGCACTACCGACTGTGCTACACCAGCATATTTGCAACAAAAATATTATACTTATTTAGCGGCGGTTTGTCAAGTAGAAAGGCAGAAAAAAATGAATTTATGTAATATTACGACTATAAAAACGCTCATGCAGGCACATAACATAAGCTTTCGCAAGGAGTACGGACAAAATTTCCTGATCGAAAACTATGTCCCCGAGAATATTGCCGACAGTGCTGTGAGCGAGCGCACGGAGGCTGTTGTTGAGATAGGACCGGGCATTGGCTGTCTTACAAAGGAGCTTGCTCTGCGTGCGCCTTGCGTAAAGGCGGTAGAGATAGACAAGGGGCTTATTCCTGTGCTTGCGCTGACGCTCGGAGAATTCAGAAATGTCGAGGTAATAAATTCTGACGTGCTCAAGACCGACCTCCGTGCTCTTATCGAAGGATACAACGAAAGAAACGTGTGCGTGTGCGCAAATTTGCCGTATTATATCACCACGCCCATAATAATGTATCTGCTTGAGAGCGGTATCAAATTTGAGAGTATTACGGTCATGGTGCAAAATGAGGTAGCGTCTCGTCTGTGCGCAAAAGCAGGCAGCTCGGACTACGGAGCTATTACTGCAGTGCTCAAGTATTACGGACAGGCAGAAAAGCTCTTTACAGTACCGGCGGGCTGTTTTATGCCGATGCCGAAGGTAAACTCAGCCGTTGTGAGGATCACTCCGTACAGCGAGCCTGTGTATGCTCCAAAGGATGAAAAGCTGTTCTTTCGTGTTATTAAGGCTGCGTTCGGGCAAAGAAGAAAAACACTCGTAAACGCATTGTCACATGAATTTTCACACATTGGCAAAGAGGATATTGCAAAAACTATCGTTGATTGCGGATTTGACGTAAATATCAGAGGTGAAAAACTCGACTGCGGTGATTTTTGCCGCTTGGCTGATGCCATATCCGAGTTTAATGGCTGAATTTGTGCCGTTTTTGCGGCATGAACTCATACAGAACAAAAAAACTTGAAAAAAATTCATTTTTTTTAAAAAAACTATTGACAAAACGCACTTAATGCTGTATACTATAGAAGTGCTCGCGAGAGTGGCGGAACTGGCAGACGCGCACGTTTGAGGGGCGTGTGGTTCACACCGTACGGGTTCAAGTCCCGTTTCTCGCACCAGCATAAATAGCTTGAACATATTTACGTTTCGTAAGATGTTCAAGCTATTTTGCTTCATGTCCGAATTTCAGAACTTCGGTCTATAGGCATAGCAAAACCGCAGGCGAATTTTCGTCTGCGGCTTTGTGCGTTTCAGGCATTTCTTAGTTTCGTTTTGTTCTTTAGTTTCGTTCTGAATTGTCAATTCATTATTGTTTGTGCTTGCTTCTTAATTTCAGCAGCAAAATATGGCAGATTTGAAACAGCTGATGTGAGCAACCCGTTTAAATGTCAAAAGCCTATGTATCTCGTTTTTGAGAGTCATAGGCTTTATTCATTATATCTTTTTCATCAAATCAGCAAGCGTAATTCCGTCAAAGTAGTTGTTTACCATATCGTAAAATTCAGTCCACATCGGCAGAGTCTTGCACTCTTTTGCTCGGTCGCAAGGCTTCGCTTCGCACCCAAGACAAGCTACGGGTGCCAGATCGCCTTCAGCGAGTCTTAAAATATCACCTATTTTATATTCCGAGGGCTCTTTTACTAAGCGGTACCCGCCGCCTTTACCGAAAACGCCTTCAACATATTTATTTTTAGACAGAACCGGCATGATCTTTTCGATATATTTAAGCGACAGATCCTGCCTTTCTGCAACCTTTTTCATAGCAATATATCCATCGGTTTGGTTCTCTGCCAGATCAAGCAGCACACGCAAAGCGTATCTGCCTCTTGTAGAAATCATCATGACGATTCTCCTCCTTTTTTTAAAATTATACCACAGTTGCGGCAGGTAAATCAAGAGGTTTTACTCACGATTACAGCAATGACCGCAGCTTTCGCAGTCGGGAAATAGGGTGTGGTCATATGGGGTGCCGCTTTTGTCATAGTAATCCTTGAGAGCCGCTTTGATTGCTTCCTCGGCAAGCACGGAGCAGTGGAGTTTGTGTGCAGGAAGCCCGTCAAGTGCTTCAACGACTGCTTTGTTGGTGAGCTCCAATGCTTCCGAAACAGGCTTGCCCTTGATCAGCTCGGTCGCCATAGAACTTGAGGCGATAGCCGAACCGCAGCCGAAAGTCTCAAATTTCACATCAACGATGGTGTCGTTCTCAATTTTCAGATATATTTTCATAATATCTCCGCATTTTGCGTTGCCGACCTCACCGACACCGTCGGCATCTTCAATAACACCGACATTGCGGGGGGTGCGGAAATGATCCATAACCTTATCACTGTATAAAGCCATAATAATACCTCACTTTGTAATAAATTCTTTTTTGCCGCTGACAAGATCACGCCAGATAGGTGAAATGCTGCGCAGATATTCTACAACGTCTTTTACTGCCTTGATCGTATAATCTATTTCTTCTTCGGTATTTTCTTCAGAAAGTGTAAGACGCAGTGAACCGTGAGCAATATCGTGTACTCTGCCGATAGCGAGAAGCACATGGCTTGGATCGAGAGAACCCGAGGTGCAGGCAGAACCGGAGGAAGCATACACGCCTTTATCGTCCAAAAGCAACAACAGCGATTCGCCTTCAATTCCTTCAAAGCAGAAATTTACATTGCCGGGGAGTCTTTTCTTTGCATCACCGTTGAGAACAGAATGCGGAATCTCGGAAAGCCCTTTTATAAGCTTGTCCCGCAAAGCAGTCAGCTTTACGGTATTTTCATACATATGTGAACATGCCTCGTCAAGCGCTGCCGCCATGCCCATAATTGCAGGGATATTCTCGGTACCTGCACGCTTTCCCCGCTCCTGAGCGCCGCCCTCAATAAGATTGGTAAGACGAATGCCTTTCTTTGCGTACAGCACACCGATCCCTTTCGGTCCGTGGAATTTATGGGCTGAGAGTGACAGCATATCGATATTCTGTTCTTTTACGTCGATATGAAGGTGTCCTGCCGCTTGTACCGCATCGGTATGAAAGAGCACACCTTTTTCTCGGCAAACAGCACCGATTTCTTTGATTGGCTGTACCGTGCCGATCTCATTATTCGCATACATGATTGTAACAAGGCAGGTATCTTCACGAATCGTCTCCGTCACCTGTTCGGGCAGAATGATACCGTCTTCATTAACATCGAGCAGAGTAATTTCAAAACCCTCTTTTTCGAGTTTGTTGAGTGTGTGCAGAACAGCGTGATGCTCAAAGGCGGTGGAAATAATATGCTTCTTTCCTTTTTTCTCGCCGAGCCTTGCGGCGGAAATTATAGCCTGATTGTCTGCCTCGCTGCCGCCGGAGGTAAAGGTGATTTCTTTTGCCTCACAGCCGAGCAGCTTTGCAATTTTTTCTCGGGCACCCACAAGTGCTTCATTCGCCTTTTGTCCGACGGAATGCAGGCTTGACGGATTTCCGTACACACCGTCCATATGCAGCAACATTGCCTCTATAGCGGTTTTGCTCATTTTTGTTGTTGCGGCATTATCAAGATATATTGTTTTGCTCATCATTTTTTATAAAAACCTTTCTTGTTGAATAATTCAACAAACTTACATCTCCAACACAAAATCCTTCCAAGGGTAGCATCGACTCTTGACCGAAGAATTTGGCATAGCAGTTTTAGATTGCATATTCGGCTATGCTGTAAATAAATACTCTGCCTACCAACTTGGTAGGCGTACATAGTATAACACCATTTACCTACCTTGTCAATCGGTAATTAAAATTTTTTTGAAAAAATTACATAACAAAAATTTTTCCGTTAAGCGATACCGAGAGATGAGTGATGTAGATCAAGCTTATCACAGATAAGTATAGACACAAAATCTCTATCTTTGCCCAAGCTGCATCCAGCTCATGTACAACAGCAAGACGGACTCTGTATAAGTTATACACAGTCGATTTTCTGTTGTGAAGACAGAAAAAGCGCCCAACATGCCCGACACTACTGTATGGTGCGATACTTCGGCTAACGGTAGGCGGCATTTTGTTAATAAGCCTTTAATAGGTTCTATTTTGGAATACCTCGTTGCGCAAAAAAGCACACACCCACATGAATTTTTCGTGCGGGTGTGTGCTTCAAAGAAAAATATTTTAAAAAATTTATATCACCTTCAAATGCTCATACAGTAAGTCAGATGATCTCAACTTTTTTCATTTTCTGCTCATCGAGCGGTCTGTCCTGCGCATTTGTTCTTACCTGGGCGATTCGGTCAACCACATCCATACCCTCTGTTACTCTGCCGAAAGCCGCATACTGACCGTCAAGGAACTGCGAGTCTGCGTGGCAGATAAAGAACTGGCTGGATGCGCTGTTGTAATTTTGCGAACGAGCCATGGAGATAACACCTCTCTCGTGCGAGAGTGTGTTGTTTACTCCGTTTATTTTAAATTCTCCCTTTATGTTTTCATCAGAGCCGCCGCAGCCTGTGCCTGTCGGATCGCCTCCCTGAATCATAAAGCCTGCAATTACTCTGTGGAATATCAGCCCGTCGTAGAAGCCTTCGCTGACGAGCTTTTCAAAGTTTGCGCAGGTTTTGGGTGCGTGTTCGGGCAGAAGCTCGATTTTGATTATTCCGCCGTCTTCCATTGTGATCTGTACCATTTTTTATATCCTCCGTTATAATTATTATCCGTTTGATTTTTCGGCATTTGCCGCAGCATTTGCCTCTTCTTCATCAATAATGCGAATCGTTTTTATTTTTTGCTCTGTTATGGGTCTGTTGTTTGAGCCGGTGGTGACGGATGCTATCTTATCTACCACGTCCATACCTGCGATCACCTTTCCGAAGGCGGCGTATTTGCCGTCAAGATAGGTAGAGTCTGCATGACAGATAAAGAACTGACTCGATGCGCTGTCATATTTTTCTGAGCGAGCCATGGAGATGACACCCCTATGATGAGAGAGAATGTTTTCCACGCCGTTTGCGGAAAATTCTCCTGTTATTGTATCAAGGCTCGGGTCTCCGTAGCCTGTGCCTGTCGGGTCTCCTCCCTGTATCATAAAATCTTTTATGACTCGGTGAAAAATAGTTCCGTCATACACCCTGTCTTTTGCGAGCTTTATAAAATTTGATACCGTTATCGGTGCTACATCCGCATACAGCTCAAGAGTGATAACACCGCCGTCCTCCATTGTGATCTGAGCAAAAGCCGAGGCTGACAGCTGCACGGATGACTCATCACCTGTTTCGCTCGAGGTGTCTGCTGCAGAGGATGTATTTGAGTCAGAGGATATGTCCGAAACTGCCGCATTTGCCTTTTCTTCATCAATGATGCGAACCGTTTTTATTTTTTGCTCTGTTGTCGGTCTGTCGTTTGAGTCAGTGGCGACGGATGCTATCTTATCTACCACGTCCATACCTGCGATCACCTTTCCGAAGGCGGCGTATTTGCCGTCAAGATAGGTAGAGTCCGCATGACAGATAAAGAACTGACTCGATGCGCTGTCATTTTTTTCTGAGCGAGCCATGGAAATTACACCTCTTGTGTGGGAGATATCGTTTTTTACTCCGTTTGATGAAAACTCGCCCTTTATTTTGCTGATACTGCTGTCACCGTAGCCTGTGCCTGTCGGGTCGCCCCCTTGAATCATAAAGTTTTTTATGACTCTGTGGAAAATAGTTCCGTCGTACACCCCGTCATTTGCAAGCTTTACAAAGTTTGATACCGTTATCGGGGCAACGTCCGCATACAGCTCAAGTGTGATGACACCGCCGTCTTCCATTGTTATTTGTGCGTATACCGTGTCCGTTGAAATTACCTCATTTGATGAACAAGCGGATAGCGAGAGCAGGGTAAATACGCACAAAAGCATAGAAATAATTTTTTTCATTTTATCCTCTTTGCAAAATTTTTTACTCTTTATTCGTTTTTCAGCGGTCTGCGCATGAGAGCCGCAATTTGCTCAGACGGCTTTGCACCTTCAAAGAGCGCACCGTAGATGGCATCAACGAGCGGAGTGCTGATATCGGGATGGTTTTTGCGTACATCCTCGTATATTGCACGGCAGCTGTCTATACCCTCGACCGTTTTTTTGTTTGTAGCATAAAAGCTTTCGACTCCGTCGTCACGGCCTATTATCAATCCTGCCTGAAAATTTCTCGAATGCTCGCTAAAGCAGGTAACGACAAGGTCGCCTACACCTGTTAGCCCTGTGAAAGTCTCAAACCGTCCGCCCTTTGCCATACCGTAGCGTATCATCTCTGCCAGTCCCCTCGTGACAAGCGCCGCCTTTGCGTTGTCTCCGTAGCCCTGACCTGCGGTAATTCCCGACGCTATGGCAATTACATTTTTCATTGCGGCGCCGTACTCACACCCCAGCTCGTCTGTGTTTACATACAGCCGCATATATTCGTTTGAAAACAACTGTTGCACCGTTTTTGCCGCATTTATATCGGTGCTTACCGCACAAACGGAGGTGATCTTTCTTAAGATAACTTCTTCCGCATGGCTCGGTCCTATAATAGATACGACAGGGTTGCTGCGATCTTCTCCGAGTGACCTTGATACAAGCACGGAAAGACGGGACAGTGTCTTTGTATCAAAGCCCTTTGAGGCATTTATCACAAGCGAGTCCTCTTTTACAAAGGGTACGATCTTACTCACCGCATCCGCAATAAACTTTGAAGGCACGGCGCAGACAAATCCGTCCATATCCTTTGCCGCAGCTTCGATATCGGATGTGGCGGTGAGACTTTGCGGCAGTATTACGTCGTCGGGGAAATAAGCCGTGTTTTTGTGATTGTTGTTGATATCATTTATTTCGGACATTTCAACGCCGTACATTGTGACGCTGTGACCGTTATCACATAAAACCTGTGCAAGGGCTGTTCCCCAGCTTCCTGTTCCGAGTATAGTTATCTTCATTGATTTACCTCAATATAAATTAGTTTATCACAGTACCGCTGGGCAACGGCTGTTCTGTGACGGTAGGTCCCAATATTGAGAGCTTGCCGTCAGAGTCAAAGTGCATACGGTCGATGTTAGGGACTCTGCCCTCATCGTTGTTCTTTTTGTTTTTCAGCGAGTGGTAAACGGTATACATTTCGCTGCCGTCGGGGGAGAAGAAGTAGTTGTTGTGTCCTGTTCCCATGGTGGTCTTGCCGTCTGCGGAAAGTATGGGATTTTGGGGGGATTTGACGAAAGGACCTGTCGGCGAGTCAGAGACAGCATAGCCTACAGCGTAATGTATTGTCGCATAATAGTTTGCTGTATACATAAGATAATATCTACCGTTGCGTTTAAAACAGCAGGGACCTTCGTTCCAACGCCATTCGTTTCCGCTTTTTTTCTCCCAGTCGCAGTCAGGGCGGGTGAGAAATATCGGCTCGCTTATGACTTTTTTGAGGTCGGGTGACAGCTCGACAACATAAACATGACTTTCATGAATACCGCATACGATATTGGTACTGCAATCCTTTGAGTAATACATATATATTCTGCCGTCATCGTCAAAGAGCAGGCTTGCATCAATGACGCTGTACTCGGGGCAGAAGACGGGCAACCCGTTATTTACGTCCTTAAAAGGTCCGGCGGGGGAGTCAGAGAGAGCAACAGTTATGCTGTGGCGTTTGTTTTTGTCACGGCAGGAAAAAGCCATGACGAATTTACCGTTTCGATAGTATACCTCAGGCGCCCAAAAGCAGTCGACACCGTAAAAGCCGTCATACTTTTTAAAAACCTTTCCCTCTGGTGTCCATGTGACCAGGTCCTTTGAGGAATACGCATAAAAGCCGTCTTTCGAGTTTGTTCCGTAGCAATAGTACTTGCCATCATAAAAGAGCATGGAGGGGTCTGCGACGGTGATGTTCATCGGGTTTTTGAATAAACTTTTTGCTGTCATATCATCATCTCCTCATGATTTAATATGTAAATATATTATTTTATAGTATATCATATAATGAAAAAAATGTAAATAAGAAAAAACTCATATTATCAAATTTAAAAAGCGGGCAGAGTGTCGCCCCATCCTTTGCTATCCTTATTTTTCTGTTACAAAAGCTGTGCAAAACGGCGGGAGAGAAACCGTGCAACTTCCTATGCGATAAAAAAGAAAGTTGTGAAATGCTGCACGTGATCTTGTTTTACTTTCGTTAAATATTCCGTTGAGCTTTAGGATTTGCCCGAAAAAACAGACAAGTTTTTAAATAAGAGGGATTTAACGACTGTCTAACATTGATATAAAATATTAAAAGGTTATTTTTTTTTTAAATAACCGAAGGTGTAAAAAATGCTTTTGGCATATTTCACAAAAAAGTGTTTTGCGCATCAAGTAAAGCTGTATGCCTTATGCGGAGCATTGAGACAAATATGGGACATTTCTGCCTTTTTTGAGGAATATGGTGTTGTCAACCATAGGTTTCCTTTAAGGAATCAAAGAATGACCGCGAATTCCGCAAACGGCATTTTTCACAAACAAATGCCACTTGTGGACTGATTTTTAACACTTTCCACTTTCGAATGTGGAAAATTACGTAGTTTTCCACATCCTTTTGTGGAAACGGTTGAAAACAAAAACTTTATTGTGCAAAACGCTGTGAATTTTTTGCCCAAAAGCCTCAAAATAAGTAAGAAAATGCGGCGGCAAGAGTAAAAAACGCCGACATTAGAAACTTGTATAACTATAAAATGCAACATTTTATATACGCCTAACACATCTGAAAAGCATCAAAAAATACACTTCTTGAGTAAAATATGTGCCTGATTTAAAAAAACGTATTGCGGACAAGCACTTCGGTATGAGCCTTGAAAAATAATGTTATATATCCATTATTTGTTGAAGAGAACCGAAACACGCTTTCTATCTCTAATATTTTTTATAAAAACAATCCGAATATTTGGAATGACAAACGGTGATTTATGTGTTATCATCATATTGTAATGAAGGCATGGGTAAAAACACAAATTTTTTAGCAATTTAACACAAAAGGAGGATTTTTATGAAAAAAACCGGTTTATTGGCGCTTATGCTTGTATGCATAATGCTGTTTGGTACACTGGTATCTTGTGGTGGAGACCAAAGCGATGACACAGGCTCGTCAAGCGTATCGGGTACATCCGGAGATGCGGCAGACGGTCTTGTGCTTCCGTCCGAAGGCTTCGGGGGAGAGGATTTCACTATTCTCGTTTCCGGACATACATCGGAGAACAACGCTTTCAACGACTTTGGATATGCTGAGGAGAACCCCGATGCGGTTGACTCTGCTATACACAAGAGAAATATGTTGGTTGAAGAGCAGCTTGACGTAAAAATAATCACTATCGAAGACTTTGAGGCTTCTCCTAAGACAAAGTCGATGATAGTCAAAAACCACACCTCGGGCGACTGCCTGTACGATGCGGTGCTTCCGATAGCTTATGATGTAAGCTCGCTCGCATATGACGGAAAGCTCTCCGATCTCAATTCGCTCTCTCAGTATCTCAACCTTGAAAATGATTGGTGGGATCAGAAGGCAAACGAAGACCTCGAGATGAACGGCATAATGTTCTTCACGACGGGAGACTTCTCTGTTTGGGCGAACGAGGTTACTGCTTGTATCACGTTTAACAAGACCTTGGCTGATGACAATGGTATCGGCGCATCCAACCTTTACACGCTTGCATCAGAGGGTAAGTGGACATACGATGAGCTTATCAATGCGGCAAAGAAATGCCACAATGACCTTGACGGAAGCCAGAGCCCGTCTCTCGGCGACCTGTACGGTCTTGTAACATGGGATGACGCAATATACAGCGTTGTAAACTCCATAGGTGTAAAGTGTGCATCTGTCGGTGAAGACGGTAAGATGAAGCTTACTCTCAACAGCGAGCGTACAGTTTCCGTTATTACAAAGTACATAGAATTCTGCAAACAGGATGATACGGTCATAAACTTCCAGTACACGACAGCAGCAAGCCACAATGAAGCTATTATGCAAACGTTCGGCGACAATAAGGGACTTTTCCTTATGATAATGTTTAAGAACCTCAGTGCATTCCGTGACACGCAGGTCGAGTACGGTATTCTTCCTTATCCTAAGTTTGACGAAAATCAGGAAGAGTATTACAACTCTATCGCACCCTGGCACGTAAACTATCTTGCGGTTCCTGCGATCATATCAGATGCCGACAAGTCCGGTGCGGTTCTCGAGGCTCTCTGCTACGAGTCCACCGATACGGTCGTTACCGCATATTATGACAAGACTCTTATAGGAAAGACTGTTCGTGACGAAGAGTCCGCTCCTATGCTCGACATTATATTCGATACACGTATATTCGATGTCGGATATTACTATGAGCCCGGTCAGATAAACAAAAAACTCATCACAGAGCTTGTTCGCAAGGACAGCACAGACTTTGCGTCTATGTACGCACAGTATGAGCCTGCTGCTACCGCAGCGCTTGAGAAGATAAACTATTTCTTCCAGGAGACCTTCGCAACTCTCGGCTGATATAACAACAATAAAATGAGCCGAACTTCCGTATGACAGCGGGTGTTCGGCTCGTTTGCATTTTGTTGTTGAAAAGCGGTCGATTGTGTGGTAATATATTTATATAAAGAGGGGAAAAGTATCTTTTTCGGAGGGGAAGATGAGATTGTTTTTGAAGAGAGGTATTGCCGCTTTTCTTATATTCGGTATGATCTTGCCTGTTTTTGTTTCATGTACTTCGATTGGCAAGAACAGTAACGATACTGTTGAGATATGGGGAGATAACATAAATTTGACCGAGCTTGATATGGTCAGTACAAAGACTGCACCTGCGCCTGTTTTGCCCGATTATTCGGGAAAGGACACGCTGACGGTGGGGCTTGAGTCGGGTATCGGCGTGCTCTCTCCGTTCTTTTGCAAAGATGAAAGCGAATTTTACGCATCTGACCTGTCTCATGTAAAGCTGCTCGACACAGAGCGTGGCGGACGCATCGTTACAGAGGGGATAGAGGGACAGAGCTTTGAGTTTGACGGCACGGATTACGAATATTACGGTATTGCCGACCTTGACCTTACGGTTGAGTCGGACGGCAGAGCTGTGTACGATTTTACCCTGCGTGAGGATGTGTTTTTCTCCGACGGGACAAATCTCACGGCGGATGATGTTATCTTTTCGATGTATGTGCTCCTTGACCCTGCATACGACGGTTACAGTGAGCTTGCCTATCAGCCTATAAGCGGGCTTGGCTCATACAGAGACGGAATGGCTACGCTTGATACACTGATGTTCCGTGTGGGAAGAGAAAATGTATCAAATCAGAGCTTTTCTGCCGGTGATGCCATCAAATACTGGGAGCGGCTCGACTCTGCGGGGCAGAATTTCGTTTCGGATATAGTAGAATATGTACATAATAACTACGGAGGCGAGAGCCTGTATCAGTCATACGGCGGAAAATGGGGAAGTGCGATAGCAGACAGCGACGGTCTGCGAATAGCATATGCCATGACCGTATGGGGATATGCCGAGTGGGAAGTAAACGAAACGGGCGAATACACAGGAGCTCTTATCGATACGAGAGACGTGCGTTACGACTGCGAAAGCTCATACCCTGATCTATATGATTTTTGGCGGTGTATGTATGAGCAGTATGAGTCTGTCTCGGAGTTATCGGAGGCGGAGTCGGAGGAGCGGGATATTTATTCTTATCTCAAAGAGGCGTTCGGGGAGGACTACGAATACTACTTTGAGATATATCACTCCGCCTCTCTGTCCTCCGCAAGCACCGTGAGCGGAATAACGAAAACGGGAATGTACAGCTTTCGTGTAGTGATGGACAGCTATGATACAAGCTCGGTGTATGCGTTTTCATTTTATGTGGCGCCCTTGCATATTTACGGCAGCAGAGATGAATACAGATACACGGAGGGGAGATTTGGCTTTACGAAGGGGGATCTTACTAAAATAAAGGACACCGACGGCTACAGCGTAGGTGCTGGTGCATATACATACAGCGGTACTGACGGAAACGTATATAGATTTAAAAGAAACGAGCTGTACTATCTCGGCTGTCCGTGTATAAGCTATATAAAGCTTGCGTGTGAAGCTCTCGGAGATGACTGCGCTCAGGATATAGCGGAGGGCAAATACGACATTACCGTGTGTGAGCTTGACGGAAAGCTCATCTCCTCAGCAAAAAATCTCAATTCCGGAGGCACTCTTGACGGCGACATAATATCCTGCACACGTATTTCCCGTGACGGGTACGGATATATAGGCATCAACGCTTCGGAGGTGAAGTGTGCACAGGACTCGGCGAGCGAAGAGTCAAAGGCATTGCGGCAGGCGTTTTGTATTCTTTTCTCTGTTTACAAGAAAGAATCCGTTTATTACTATTGGGGAGAGAGGGCAGAGACGGCGGAATATCCGATCGACAAAAATTCGTGGGCATATCCGACAGATGTGAGTGATGCGTATACAAGGACTGTTGGGGGCGAGAGTATCTACACGGACGGCATGAGTGACGCACGGCGCTATGCAGCGGCACTTGATGCGGCGCGTGAATTCTTTGTTTTGGCAGGATATGAGTACGATGCAAAATCGGGGAAGCTCATATCTGCACCCGACGGCGCATCGCTCAAATATGAATTTTTGCTGTGCGGCGGCGGTACATACGACAGCCCCTTATACAGCACAGCAAAGGACACGGCTCAGGCACTGTCGGAGATAGGCATAACACTCAAGATCACCGATGTCGGTACAAAAGAAGAGCTTTCGGCTCGGCTGAGCGCAGGGGATGTTCAGATGTGGGGAGCAGAGATGCAATACAGCCCCGACCCGGATATGTATGACGTATATTACAGCAAAAACACCCCCGAATATTATGACAGTACGAAAAAGAACCTGTTTTACATTTGCGACGCCACACTTGATACTCTGATCTCTGATGCAAAGAAGAGCAACGACTATGCACAAAGAGCACAGATATACGGCGAGTGCTGTGACATAATCTTTTCGTGGGGAGTTGAGGTGCCAATGTATGTTTGCTATGATGCGCACCTGTACAGCGTGGAGCGAATGGCGAAGGACAGCGTTTTGTCTGATATGAGCGTGTATTACACATGGGCGGATGAAGCGTATATGATAAAGCTGTCGTAGTCTAAAAAGCAAAGACGGCGGCATATCGAGAAATTCTGCGGCATGAATAAGTAAAAAACAAAACTACCCGATGAAAGATCGTTTCTGATTTTTTCATCGGGTAGTGTTTTTGCAGTTGATAATATTGCCCGCTTATAAGCGGTAAGCTCGGTACTTCTCTGTGTTAGTCAAGCTCTTTTTTACCTGTGTAAAGCTCGTAGTATCTTCCGCCGAGGGCGAGCAGCTCGTCGTGGCTTCCACGCTCGATTATCTCGCCGTTTTCAAGTACCATTATTGCGTTTGCGTTTCGTACCGTAGAGAGTCTGTGAGCGATAACGAAGGTCGTGCGGTTTTTCATCAGTCTGTCCATACCGTGCTCTATATGGCGTTCGGTACGGGTGTCGACCGAGCTTGTTGCTTCGTCAAGAACAAGTATCGGAGCTTTTGAAAGAGCCGCACGTGCTATGTTGAGAAGCTGTCTCTGACCTTGCGACAGATTTGCTCCGTCTCCTTCAAGCATCGTGTTGTAGCCGTCGGAGAGCCTCATGATAAAGGAGTGCGCCGATGCGGTTTTTGCCGCAGCTATGACCTCCTCGTCGGTTGCGTCAAGCCTGCCGTAACGGATGTTTTCCATGACCGTGCCCGAGAACAGATGCGTGTCTTGAAGCACCATTGCAATGTTTTGGCGCAGGACATCTCTCTTGATGCTTTTTATATCAATGCCGTCTATCGTTATCTCTCCCTGCTGTATGTCATAAAAGCGGTTGAGCAGATTTGTTACCGTTGTTTTTCCCGCTCCCGTGCTTCCGACAAACGCAATTTTCTGTCCCGGCTTTGCGTAAAGGGAGATATCCTTGAGTATCGTCTTCTCGGGCGTATAGCCAAAGTATACGTTGGAAAGCTTAACATATCCTTCAAGCTGACCTTCGTATGCCTTTTCGCCGTCAGGTATCTCAGGCTCGGTGTCCATTACGCTGAATACACGCTCTGCACCCGCAAGTGCAGAGAACACCGTTGACATCTGATGCGAGATGTTGTTTATCGGAAATGAGAACTGCCGTGAGTATCCCGCAAATACGGTAAGCCCACCGGGAGTAAAGCCGGAGGTACACATAAGAATACCGCCGACACCGACCGTTACCGCATAGCTTATCTGAGAGGTGTTGCCCATGATAGGACCCATGATGCCGCCGTAGAACTGAGCGTAGAACTGCTTTTCACGAAGGTCTGAGTTGAGAAGGTCAAACTCGTCTACACATTCGCTTTCGTGGTTGAAAACCTTTACTACCTTTTGTCCCGTGACAGTCTCCTCGATGTATCCGTTTACGGCACCGAGAGCCGCCTGTTGTCCCGAGTAGTATTTTGACGAGCGTTTTGCTATCATGGCACCGCCCTTTATAAATACAGGGATAAATACTACCGTTATCAGCGTGAGCACCCAGTTTGTTGTTATCATAAACGTAAATGTGCCGAGCAAGGTGATAATGCCCGATATAGCCGAAACAAGAGAGTTGTCGAGCATCATTCCGATGTTGTCTACATCGTTTGTGTATCGGCTCATCAGCTCTCCCGTTGTATTGCTGTCATAAAAGCGAACGGGCAACTTTTGCATTTTTGTAAAGAGGTCTTTGCGGATATTTTCAATAGCACCTTGTGATATTGTGAGCATTATCCTCGCCTGAGTATATGTGCATATTATACCGACAACATATACCGCCGCAAGTATCATAAGCGCACATATAACGTAGCTCAGTACCTCTGCCGCATTGCCTCCGATAAAGGATAGTGCAGGGCGCATAACCTCGACTAAGGCGCTTATAGCGTTGTCGGCGAGCTTTTCAAAAGCGCTCGGAGACAATTCAAGTGCGGGGTTGAGGTAAAGTGCGAGCTTGTTTATTATAGGCGAGAGCATATACGAGCCGCACAGTGATGCGACGGTACTGCCAAGCATACAAAACAGCACTAAAATGAGCAGCGGCGTGTATTTTTTTATGTATGAGAACAGTCTTTTTATAGTGTTTTTTGTGTTTTTGGGCTTTCCCGTTGCACGTGGACCTCTGCCACCGGGACCTTTTCCTCCGGGTCCGCCCATGGGTCCGCCCATGGGTCCTCTGCCACCGGGACCCATATGACCTGCTGCCTTTGCAGAGGCATGAGAGTTATATTGCTTTTGGAGTTCTTGCAATGTTCTTGCCATTTTTACGCCTCCTTCTTTTCTGTTTGAGAGCTGTATATCTCACGGTACTCCGTGTTGCTCTCAAGAAGCTGTGCGTGCGTACCGATACCCGTTATTTTGCCATCGTTCATGACGATTATCATATCGGCATCAATGACAGAGGAAATTCTTTGCGCTATGATTATCTTTGTCGAGTCCTGCAGACTTGTTCTGAATTCCTCTCTGATCTTTGCCTCAGTCGCTGTATCGACAGCGGACGTTGAGTCGTCGAGGATGAGTATCTTCGGCTTTTTGAGCAAAGCGCGTGCAATACACAGACGCTGTTTTTGACCGCCCGAGACATTGGTAGCGCCTTGGTCGAGCTTTGTATTATAACCGTCCTTAAATGAGGTTATAAAGGAGTCCGCCTGCGATGCACGTGCAACTCTGACAAGTTCCTCTTCGTCTGCCTCTTGGTTTCCCCAGCGCAGATTGTCGGAGATGCTTCCCGAGAAAAGAACATTTTTCTGCAAAACCATGCCGACACCCTCACGCAGCTTTGTCATATCGTAGTCACGAACGTCAATACCGTCTACCTTGACCGAGCCTTCGTCTGTATCGTAAAGACGGGGTATCATAGATACAAGCGTACTTTTGCCGCATCCCGTTGAACCGATAATGCCTACCGTAGCTGCTGCGGGAATTTTAAGGTTGATGCTGTCCAGCACCTTTTCCTCGCTGTTTTTGTAATATCTGAAGGATACGTTTGAAAACTCTATCTCACCCCGTGTTACCTCGGCGTCCTTGTGCTTTGCATCTGTATCGTCAAGGTCTATCTTTTCATCGAGCACCTCACTTATACGTTTTGCAGAAGCCATAGCACGTGATGACGTAACGAATATCATAGTCAGCGTCGTAAGTGACATAAGTATCTGAGATACATAGCTGATAAATGCGGAAAGGTCGCCCGTCAGCATTTCGCCGCCCGCAACGAGTCTTGAGCCGAACCATATTACGGCGCAGGTCGTTATGTTCATAAACAGCGTCATTACAGGGGACATAAGTATCATTATTTTATAGGCGTCTATGCCGCTTTTTTTAAGGTTTGAGTTTGCATGGTCAAACTTTTCGGTTTCGAATTCTTCACGGACAAAGCTCTTTACAACACGTACATTCGTTATATTTTCCTGTACTGTTGCGTTGAGCGAGTCGATCTTTTGCTGAACACGGGAAAAACGGGGAAAGCCTTGCTTGATGATAAAGCCTACGGTGATTATCATCAGCGGAACCGTGACGGCAAGCACAAGGGCAAGGTTGGGCTTGAGCGATATTGCCATGATAAGCGCACCCACAAGCATTCCGGGAGAGCGCAGACACATACGCATAAGCATATTGATAAAGTTTTGTATCTGTGTTATGTCGTTTGTGAGACGTGTTACAAGCGAGCCTGTGTGGAATTTGTCAATGTTTGAAAATGAAAATTCCTGTACCTTTCTGTATACGTCGCTGCGTAGATCCGCTGCATAGTTTACGGATGCTTTTGATGCGAAATATGCACCTCCTATACCGCCCGCCATCATGAGCACCGCCGCCAGGATCATGAGCAGAGATATCATAACGGAGCTTTGTACGGTGAGCGTTCCGTTTTGCGCACCGTTTAATATTAATGATAGAAATTTCGGCATCAGTACCTCTCCGATAACCTCAACTATCATGCACAGCGGCCCTATTATGAAAAAGGGCAGATAGGGTCTTGCGTAGTCAAACCATCGTTTCAATTTAGATCATCCTTTCGGGTATATACTTTTCTTTTTGATTTTTCGGCTGTTGCCGTCTTATTCTTTGCCGTTGCGGCAGTCGAATTTTTTTATGTTATCGCACAGCCGTGAAAGGTATAAGGAAAACTCCGATATCTCCTCCTCACAAAAGCCCTCGAACATTGCCGCATCGAGTGCGCCTATCAGGCATTTTGTCTGCTCTACGATATCCTGTCCCTTTTGGGTCAGCTCTATCAGATTTGCTCTGTTGTCGTTTTTGTCGGTCACTCTTTTTATCAAGCCCTCATTCTCGAGCTTTTTTATGGATACGGCAACGGCAGCAGGACTTATTTCATGAAAATTTGCAATGTCCTTTTGCGATGTCGGTTCGTTTCCCCGCCTTGATAAAAACATGAGTATTCGGTGCTGGCTTCTGTGAATGCCAAAGCCCTTTACGTTGTTTTCAAAAACACGGTGATGTGATTTTGCCGCAGTTATAAAAAGCTTGACTACATTGTCCTTGTTTTGCGAGTTTTTCTCCACAGGCATCCTCCTTTACAAAGTAATAATTAACCAGTTAATAATTAACACATTAACTATTATATGTATTAATAACCGAAAGTCAATAGAAAACACACAAAATTCACAATTCCAAATGCTCGAAAACACTTTAAAAAACATATTCTTTGTGATAAAATAAAAGATGATATGAGCAGTCAGTTGTGAAATTTGGCTTTTGCGGCACATATGAAAAAATTTTTGTGCAAGCGCAGAGAGACATTTTGCCGAGACGAGTTACAAAAAGGAGAGCGGTGTATATGAAAGAGTATCCATATGTGTTTTTTGACCTTGACGGGACGCTGACAGACCCGTATGAGGGAATTACAAAATCGGTTCAGAGGGCGCTGTTGCATTTTGGGATAGACGAGCCTGACAGAGAAAAGCTCAGACGCTTTATCGGACCTCCCCTGCGTGATTCGTTTGCACGTTTTTACGGTATCGAGAGCGGACGGCTCGAGGAAGCGGTGAACGCATACAGAGAGTATTTCTCAGTGAAGGGGATCTTCGAAAATGAGCTCTACGAGGGTGTTGAGCAGCTGCTTGAAGCTCTGGTGAGAAAAAACGTCAAAATTTTGCTCGCAACATCAAAGCCGGAGCCGTTTGCGAAGAGAATAACGGAGCATTTCGGCATTGACAAATATTTTTTCGCTCAATGCGGCTCGGATTTTGAAGGGAAATATGAGACCAAGGCTCAGGTGATAGAACGAGCGTTGAGCATATGCGGGGCACAGCGCAGCGAGGTGTTGATGGTAGGCGACCGTATGCACGACATAATAGGAGCAAAAGAAAACGGAGTTGACAGCGCAGGTGTGCTTTACGGCTACGGAGACAGAGAAGAGCTTGAAGGTGCGGGTGCGGATATGATCTTTGCGAGTGTAGATGAGCTGAAGGCGGCGCTTTTGTCGAAAGATGCATAATAATAAAAAATGTGTACATAAATATATAAAAGCGGTAAGAAAGCGGCGTTGTACAAATTTGTCGAATGACGTATAAAATGTTGACAAATCAACAATTTTATGGTATATTATACAGGATATGTTCCTATATTGACATATAATATGAAACGGAGAATAGCTAATGGGCTCAAGATATTTAAAAAATAACAAGACTACCGAGCGTATTTTTACCGAGGTTTCGGGAATCAGAGACTTCCTCGAGGTAATAGAGGAACACGGCGATATGACTGCGTATATGTGGTGTGAGCACAAGGAAGACAAGACGCTTTCATACAGCGAGCTTTGCTCTTGGGTAAGAGATGCTGCCGCAGGACTTGACAAAATGGGTCTTGCAGGAAAAAGAATAGGCATTATCGGAGATACTTCTCCTTATTGGGTAACAATATATCTGGCGGTTTTGGCAGGGGGCGGTATTGCCGTGCCTCTTGACAAAGAGCTCGCTCCGAGCGAGATAAACGGATTTCTTGATACGGTGGATGTATCCGCTGTATTCTTCTCAACGTCGCTAAAGGAAACCTACAAGGAGCTTTATTCATACAACAGCTCACGCACATACGTTGAGATGGGTAATGAGATTGAGGGCTGCATCAACTTTATGAATGTTCTCGAGGATGGCAGGGCAAATGACGGATATGAGTACCCCGAGCAAAGAGATGTAAACGAGGTTTGCGAGTATCTCTTTACAAGCGGAACTACAGGTACGTCAAAGTGCGTAATGCTTTGCGAAAAGAACATTTTTTCCGTTGTTAATTCAGCTTGTGCGGCAGTTGATTTTTCAAGCGAGGATGTAGTTGTATCGGTGCTTCCCATACACCATACATACGAGCTTGCGATCATGCTCTGCGAGCTTGTATACGGCGTTTCTATAGGAATAAACGACTCTCTGCGAAATGTAATTGCGAATTTCAAAAAATACAAGCCTACGGGTCTTACTCTCGTTCCTCTGTTTGTTAATACCATATACAAGAGAATATGGTCGGAGGCAAAGAGGACCGGTCAGGATAAAAAGCTCAAGCTGGCGACCTCCGTGTCAGACAAAATGCTGCGTATCGGCGTAGATGTCAGACGCAAGCTTTTTGCAACGGTTCTTGACTCATTCGGCGGCAGACTTAACAAGATAGTCTGCGGAGGTGCGGCGCTTAATCCCGAGATGATTTACGCTTTTGAATCTCTCGACATCAGTATTTACGAGGGCTATGGAATTACCGAGTGCTCTCCTCTTGTTTGCGTAACTCCTTACAACAAGAGAAAAGCAGGCTCTGTAGGCCCTGCCGTGGAGTGCTGTTCTATTCGTATAGACGGCGAGACTATAGACGATAACGGTTATATCAGCGGTGAAATTCAGGTATACGGCGACAACGTAATGCTCGGATATTACAACAACGACGAGGCAAACGCTGAGGTGTTTACCGAGGACGGATGGTTCAGAACAGGGGATATCGGACATATTGACGAGGACGGATATCTCTATATCACAGGCAGATCAAAGTCTGTTATCGTGCTTGAAAACGGAAAGAATGTATTTCCCGAGGAGATCGAGGAGTATCTTTCAGATATTCCCGGTATCAACGAGTGTGTCGTTGTGGGACGAAAGGACACGGACGGTGAGACAGTTCTGCTTACAGCGGTAATATTCCCTGATCTATCATATTACGAGGGCAAGAATGTTGCTGAGATGAAAAAGGAGCTTGCGGCTCACATAAACGCTCTCAACAAAAAGCTCCCGTCATTCAAGCATATCAGAAAGGTAGACCTTGTTGACCGTGAGTTTGAAAAGACGACATCGAAGAAGATCAAGCGTCACCTTGTAAAATAAAATAAGCAATAAAAAGCACTTATGACACGCAGTCAGTGTCATAAGTGCTTTTTTGTTGCATAGGAAATTGCAAAGTTACGCCCCGCCGTTTGGTTGAGTTAAAGAAGATCCAAAGATACAATAGGCGGGAGGATGGGTGCGGTACTGCCCGCTTTCTTTACAGCCCGCTTTTGCTTTTTAAGAAACAAACTCCGGGTCGTACTTGTTGTTTGTAAACATCTTCCGCATAGTGTAATAACGGGGATGTGTGCGCCATCCGCTGCTAATGGAATCGGGGTCGGAAAAAACTATCTTTGCATAAGGGAATGCGGCGGATATTTCATCATGCTTTTGGGCGGATACATTTGTTGTCGGCAGCCACAGCCGTTGTATGTTCTCGAGCGTGTATATAGGCGAGATGTCGGTGAGTGTGCGGTTAAATCCAATATTGAGATCTACAAGCGAGACACACTCCGAGAGCGGAGTGACATCTGTGACCCTGTTTACAAACAGCTCAAGGTATTCGAGCTTTGTCAGCTTTGCCAAAGGTGAGATGTCTGATACTTTGTTGTCAGCAAGTATCAGCACTCTCAGCTCGCTCAGCTGTCCTATGACCGACAGATCCGTTATCGCTTGATGGCCGAGGTCGAGGGCGTGCATATTTGTGCAGTATTTGAGCACCTCTATATCCTCGCTTGTCATTCTTGTGTAGTTATAGTCATATATCATTACAGAGAAAGCTTCGTCGTCTGTACGCAGTGACCATTTTCCCATGTAGATGCGCCATGCAAAATCGTGCTGTGTATATTTTTCGCGAAGTGCCTGCATCTCTTCGTTTGTGTAGCCGCAGTCGCACATAACGAATTTTTTTCCGTCCTTGATGAGCGAAAGCATCCTATCAAAGCCATCTTTATCGGAGATGACGTTTTCACTTATGTCTATTTCATTTTTACTCAGGTCAATGGTGATGCTTTCAAAGGCGATCTTTGAGATTATGCTGACGTTTTCGTTTACGGAGCAAAGCGCAGCATACTCATCTCCGCTGAGTACCGTGTCACCGGTGTTCAGCACTTTGAGCCCTTTCAGCTTTTGCGGATATTCCTTTAACTTTTCGTAGCTCAGCGCCCTGCCTGAAAGGTCGATATGAGTTTCGTGTCCAAAGTACTCGTTGCCGCCTATCTCTATCAGCTCTATGTTATCTGCCGTTTCGACACCTCCCTCAAACGGTGCCTGCGGTAAAATACCGCTCTGCTTTGAGGTGCCATTCTGACACGAAAAAAGCGAGGCTGCAAGTGCGGAAAGCATAACGGCTGAGAATAGTATTTTTGCTCTTTGAATTTTCAATTTTTTGTCCTTTTGTTATTGCGGTTTTCGTGGGTCTTGTATGTGCAAGATAATTATACCACTTTTGAAACAATATGTCAATTCGCTCATTTGTATTGAAAACTGTATATTTTTTTAGTATAATGGGTCACATCCGAAAGGAAGGAGGGAAAAACACCGTGGTAGACTTACATGGGTATAAGACACTGGAGCTTTCACTAACAAATCAGTCAGGGGAGGTGAGAAGTGCCGGACTAAAGCATTCGTTTTCATATAACGTGAGTCTCGATCCCGCAGCGATGAAAGGACTCGGATATTTGAACTTTGTTATCAAAAGCGAGGGTTCCGAGAACGGTCTGCGTGTGAGAGTATCTCTTGTTGCAGATCTCACATACGAGGCGGGAGATGAGCGCAAGTATATACACAAGGAGAGCTTCCGGCAGGTTTTTCCGTATCTTCGTATGATCATTACGAATTTGTGTTCATGTGCCGGAATAGGAGGGATGATCATTCCCAATTTGAGGATAAAGGATGAACAAATTAAAGATCTATAGTACAAAAAGACCGCTTGGGATAAGGACGCTGACAGCATTTCTTTGCACGGTGTTTGTTTTTACCTCGGTTCCGCTGTACGCAAATGCAGTCGGCACCGCAGACGATGGAAGCGCCTACGCATCGGGTGCTGATTATGAAAGAGAGATATATTATTCGCAGCTGATAGAAAAGGGCTTTCCCGCGGATTATGCGGACAAGCTTACAGAGCTGAAATTAGCGCATCCGACATGGAGCTTTGAGCCGCTGTTTATAAGTGAGCTCAACCCCGCATACACCTTTGATTACATAATCAAAAAGGAGACGGAGGACCCGCAGACAAATCTCGTGTATCCGTCTAATGAGTACAGGGACTTTTTTGACAAGGCAAGCGGTGCTGTATATGACAGCGGTTGGTATTCTGCATCTGACGATGCGGTCAGATATTTTATGGATGCACGCAACTTTTTAAACGAGAGTGATATATTCCAGTTTGAGGATCTATCATATTATGACAGGGATTACAGCAACGGAGTCAAAAAAATAGTTGACGGTACATTTATGAGCGGCCTTGTGCTGGAGAACGGGTCGAGCTTTTCCGATTATGTGCTTAGTGTAGGAAAGCGGCTGTCCGTCAGCCCCGTTCATATCGCCGCAAGAATAAGACAGGAGCAGGGAGCGTCGGGAAACGTCGGTACTGTGTCGGGTGTGTGCGGTGATGTTTTGTATGACTATTACAAAAAAGGCACTTACATAGCGAGTGACGGAACTCTCATAAATGCCCCGTCCTCGGGATACAGCAAGAGCGAGCTTTTGTCATACAACGGCTATTACAATTTTCTCAATATCGGTGCTACAGGTACGGGGCTGTTCAATGTGTACCTGAGCGCAATGAAGAGAGCAAAGACGGGAACGCCGCAGATGGCGGCAGAGTGGGGAAATGACACTTCATGGAATAAGATGTACAAGGCGATATACGGAGGTGTATATACGCTAAAAGACACATATATCGATGATTATCAGAATACCTTATATTTGCAGAAGTTTAATGTTGACCCGCGTTCCTCCCGTAATTTCTGGGGTCAGTATATGCAGAATGTAGGAGCTGCGCTTTCCGAAGGCCGCTCCGCATACAGGTCGTATAAGGAGGCGGGAATACTCGAGTCTGAGTTTGTTTTCTCAATTCCCGTATATTCGGGTATGCCAAAGACTCCGTGCCCAGACCCTTCGGGCGGCGAGTCCGATTACAGCGCAGAGGAGCTGTTTTCATATGTGATACGCACTGACCATCCTTATACTGCCAATACACAAGGCCGTGAGAGCAGAGGCAGAATTCAGGTAAATGCTGACGGGCAGATACGCATACAGGGCTACTCCGTTCACACCTACGGAACACAGCATTATGAGATAAGCGTTGACGGCGGTGAGTTTGAACAGATAACGAGCTATGCAAGAACCGATGTCAGAGAGGAATATTCGGAGCATTATCCGCTCTCTTATGATGTTAATGCTTACCTTCACTATATTGACGCATCCGACCTTGGTGTCGGAGAACACACGGCGGTTGTCAGAGCAAGGACATTGGGCGGCTCTTATTGCGAGGTTTCTTATATAGATATCGAAGTCTGTGAGACGGCGCAAGATGAGGACGACAGTGAGCAAGTACCCGACGAGACCCCCGATACGGGAGACGACAGCGAGCAAGTGCCCGACGAGACTCCCGATACGGGAGACGACAGCGAGCAAGCACCGGACCAGACCCCCGATACCGATGAGGGCGAAGAAGCTCCGGATGCCCCCGTTACGAATTCAAAAGACCTCAATGGCGACGGTGCTGTTAACTATTATGATGTAAAGCTGCTTTTGCTCTATATTATCGGATTTGACGTTACGGTTACGGGAGATGCGGATATAAACGGCGACGGAAAAATAACCGGACGTGATGTCCTGTCGCTTATTGTATATATAGAGCTGATATATATTCAGTCGCAACAATAACAAAAAAGCAAATGCTGCATATTATATAAGGAGCTCATGCGACGTCGACGGAAACGCTGTGCAACATTAACAAATTGCAACAGCAAAATTTTATGTTTATTAAAGCTAAAGTCACAAAAAATTAATTGATTTAAAGCTACGGATGTGGTAAAATAATATTACAAGAGGCAAAAGAGTTTTGCTTGTTTGAAAGGAATACGTATGAATATTATTTTTCTGCTCAAACCCAAAAGTGCGGTAGCTTTTATAAGTGATAAAAGCACGATACGTCAAGGGCTTGAAAAAATGCGGTATCACGGCTATAACGCTCTGCCCGTAATTGACAGCGAGGGAAGGTACATAGGTACCGTGACCGAGGGGGATTTTCTGTGGCACATTATAGACAACGGCACGGTAGGAGACATACGAGAGCACGAAGAGCTATATATCAAGGATATTATAAAAAAAGAGAGAGGAGCATGCGTTAAGATCAATGCATCCATGCATGAGCTTCTCAAGCTTGCACAAGAGCAGTACTTTGCTCCGGTTGTAGATGACAGGGGAGTGTTTGTAGGCATAGTCACAAAAGGGGATATCATCAGATATTTTGAAAAGGAATGCGACAGCCAAGACAAAAACACGTCTGTTTCAAGTATAGCATAAGTAAAGAGAGCACTTTCCGATTTTCGGCAGGTGCTCTTTTTTATTGCATAGGAAATTGCGTAATTACGCCCCGCCGTTTGGTTGAGTTAAAGAAATTTCAAAGATACAATAGGCGGGAGGATGGGTGCGGGCACTGCCCGCTTTTTTGTTTTAAAAGAAATTGAAAAAAAGAAATAAGTGTGATATAATTGTTGGGTTGGTAAAAAATGAAACAAGAAAATCGTTTTTTGAATTTTATATTTCTTGTCTGTTTTTGTGCCGCAAAGTAAGAAAAACACAAAAGCGGAGTCTGAATAGTGCTGAGGAAAACAGAGCAAAATATACTTGAAGCAAATCGTATTATGCGTCAGGCAAGCGCTTGATAAGACTATCACTGTGCCGGTCAGGTATTGAGAACCCGGGGGGAGGATTTATGCGTAAAACTAAAATTGTATGTACGATAGGCCCAGCAAGCGAAACCGAGGAGATAATCACGGGGTTGTGCAAGGCGGGAATGAACGTGGCGAGAATGAACTTTTCCCACAACACGCACGAGGATCACCAGAGAAGAATAGATCTGGTCAAAAAGGTCCGAGCAAAGCTTAATTTGCCTATTGCTATCATGCTTGATACAAAAGGTCCCGAATACAGAATAAAGACCTTTGAAAAAGGCAAGGTCACGCTTGCTGACGGTGATGATTTTACATTTACCGCTGACGATATCGTGGGAGACGAGCATATCGTATCTGTCAGCTACCCCAAGCTTGCCGAGGAGCTGTCTGTAGGAGACACTATACTGCTCAACAACGGTCTGCTGTCTTTTTCCGTCGAAAAGATAGAAGGCGTAAACATCATGTGCAAGGTCACTTGCGGCGGAGAGCTTTCAGACAGAAAGAGCATGAGCTTCCCCGGAAAGGTGATGAAGCAAAAGTATCTTTCTGAGCAGGACAAGGATGATATACGCTTCGGCGTTGAGAACGGGGTGGACTATATTGCCTGCTCGTTCGTCTCAACAAAGCAGGACCTGATAGATGTGCATAATTATCTCAAGGAGCTTGACGCTGACGATATTGAACTGATAGCCAAGATAGAAAATCAGTCGGGCTTTGACAATATTGAAGAGATATGCGGACAATGCGACGGAATAATGGTTGCACGAGGCGATATGGGAGTGGAAATTCCTTTTGAACAGCTCCCTGCAATTCAGAAAAAGCTGATAACAACGTGCAGAATGCTCGGAAAAAGAGCCATAACGGCGACAGAGATGCTCGAGTCTATGATTTCAAACCCCAGACCGACAAGAGCCGAGATATCCGACGTTGCAAACGCCGTATACGACGGCACGAGTGCAATCATGCTCTCGGGTGAGACAGCAGCGGGAAAATATCCCGTACAAGCTGTAAAAACCATGGCAAAGATCGCCGAGACTACCGAGAATAATATAAATTACGGCAAGCGCTTTTATAATTCCGAATTTAAGATAAAAAACACGGTAGACGCTATTTCTCACGCTACCTGCGGTATGGCCATAGACATTAACGCAAGAGCAATAGTCGCATGCTCTCTTTCGGGTATGACGGCACGAATGGTATCACGCTTCCGTTCTCCTGTCAATATTATCGGACTTACCACGGATGAGCGGACATGGCGCAAGCTTGCCCTTTCATGGGGTGTTATTCCCGCCATCTGTGAAAAGTTTACCTCCACCGATGTGCTTTTCTATACGGCAAAGAAGATCGCGGAGAGAGAGCTTTCGCTTGAAAAAGGGGACAAGATAGTTATCACGGGCGGTGTTACCACGGGAGAATCGGGAAATACCAATTTGATAAAAATAGAAAGCATATAAAGTATATAGAAAAAACACTTGCGAGATTTTTTGCTCGCAAGTGTTTTTTTTTATCGCATAGTAAATTGCACAAGTTCTCACTCGCCGTTTTGTACAGCCTCTGTAACAAAAAAACGGTAGGCGAGAGGATGGTGCATTTTTACAGATCTGTTTTCTTCATTTTTCCATAGTCGACAAGCCCGTCAAAATTGCGTTGCCGCAACACCTCGTACACCGCTATTGCGGCAGAGTTTGAAAGATTGAGACTGCGTAGATTTTCACGCATGGGAATGCGCACGCACATATCGTAGTTTTCGTAGAGAATAGACTCGGGGATGCCTTTCGTTTCCTTGCCGAACATCAGCCACACCTCGTCCGGATATACAACTGCGCTGTAGTCTCTCGGAGCCTTAGTGGAGAAGTAATATATAGTTTTGTCGCCGTTTGTTTTGTAAAATTCATCGGTGTTTTCGTAATATGTTATGTCAAGCTCGTGCCAATAGTCAAGCCCTGCCCGTTTGAGCTTTCTGTCGTCTATCTCAAAGCCGAGCGGCTTTATAAGATGAAGAGCGGCGCCCGTAGCCGCACAGGTGCGGGCAATGTTTCCCGTGTTTTGCGGAATTTCGGGCTCGTGAAGTACAATGTTGATCTTTGCCATGTTATAACCTCTCGGAATGTATAATAGTGCGCAAGCACATGTTTTTTGCATAGGAAAATGCGTAATTACGCCCCGCCGTTTGGTTGAGTTAAAGAAAAATCAAAGATACAATAGGCGGGAGAATGGGTGTGCGGGCACTGCCCGCTTTTTATTCTGACAGGGAGGATTATATACCATATTTGCAAAAATTTCAAGTTTTTGAGCCGATATATTAAATAATTTACAAATTAGTATGGTTTTCTTGTGATTATTGTAGTATAATAAAGTGTATTTCTATGATATGAAAGGAGCTCGTACGAGCAATATCTTATGGGACTTATAAGTAAGGTTTTCGGAACATACAGCGATAGACAGATAAAGAAACTGAAACCGATAGCGGACAAGATCGAGTCGCTGTCGGATAAATACATGGCAATGAGCGACGAGCAGCTTCGCTCGGTCACAGATGAGCTCAAGGACAGACTTGCGGCGGGAGAGACGCTTGACGATATTTTGCCGGATGCATTTGCGGCTATACGAGAGGCGGCTGACAGAGTCCTCGGCAAGCGTCCCTTTTATGTTCAGCTGCTCGGAGGTATCATTCTTCACCAAGGCAGAATTGCCGAGATGAAAACAGGTGAAGGAAAGACGCTTGTAGCTACGCTTCCCGCATACCTTAACGCACTCACGGGAAAGGGCGTGCACATCGTTACGGTCAACGACTATCTTGCACGCTGCGGCGCAGAGGAAATGGGCAGAGTATATTCCTTTATGGGAATGACCACGGGTCTTGTCGTCTCAGGACAGTACAGAGACGAAAAGAAAAAGGCGTACGAGGCTGATATCACATACGGAACGAATAATGAGTTTGGCTTTGACTATCTTCGTGACAACATGGTCATCTACAAGGAAAGAATGGTACAGCGGGGACATAATTTTGCTATCGTTGACGAGGTGGACTCTATCCTTATCGACGAGGCAAGAACACCTCTTATCATATCGGGAGAGGGTGACAAATCGACAGATCTCTACGATATGGCGGACAAGTTCGTGCGCGGCATACGCAAATTTGTCATAAAGGAGCTCGACAGCAAGGAGTCGCATGACGAGATAGATGCAGACTATATCGTTGACGAAAAGGCGAAGAACGTCGTTTTGACAAAGAGCGGTATCGAGAAGGCGGAGAAGTTCTTTGGAGTGGAAAATCTCTCCGATCCCGAGAACGCCACACTTTCGCATCACATAAATCAGGCTATCCGTGCACACGGTATCATGCACAATGATATCGACTATATGGTAAAGGACGGACAGGTCATCATCGTCGATGCATTTACGGGAAGACTTATGCCGGGACGCCGATACAATAACGGACTTCATCAGGCTATAGAGGCAAAGGAACACGTAAAGGTGGAGAGAGAGTCAAAGACTCTTGCCACCGTTACCTTCCAAAACTATTTCCGTCTGTACGGAAAGCTGTCGGGTATGACGGGTACGGCGCTTACCGAGGAGACGGAATTCAGAGAGATATATGCTCTCGACTGCGTAAGCGTCCCCACAAACAAGCCAATGATAAGAGACGATCATAATGACGCCGTTTACAAGAGCGCAAAGGGCAAGATGAGAGCGATAGTTGCACAGATAAAGGAGTGCCACGACAAGGGACAGCCTATACTTGTAGGTACGGTTTCGGTCGAGAAATCGGAGGAGCTTTCAAAGAGGCTCAAGCTCGAGGGAGTGCCTCATGTCGTGCTCAATGCAAAGCACCATGAAAAGGAAGCTGAGATAGTAGCACAGGCTGGAAAGCTCGGTGCGGTCACTATTTCTACCAACATGGCGGGAAGAGGTACGGATATCATGCTCGGCGGAAATGCCGAATTTATGGCGAAATCCGAGATGAGACAGCTCGGCTACGAAGAGGAAATGATAGGAAATGCGGTCAGCTTTGCTGTTACCGAGGATGAAGAGATCATTGAGGCAAGAGCGAAATTTGCAGAGCTGAAGAAGAAATATGCCGAGAAAATACGCCCCGAGGCAGAACGTGTGTGTGAGCTTGGCGGTTTGTTTATTCTCGGAACGGAAAGGCATGAGTCGCGCCGTATCGACAACCAGCTCAGAGGTCGAAGCGGCCGTCAGGGAGACCCCGGCGAGTCGAGATTTTATCTCTCTCTTGAGGATGATCTTATGAGACTTTTCGGCAGTGACCGCATTATCGGTATGGTCGAAAAAATGGGGCTTGACGATGACACGCCCATTGATGCGGGTATCCTTTCGGGAAGCATTGAGTCGGCTCAGAAGCGCATAGAGGATCAGAACTTTACGAGAAGAAAGAATGTCCTTACCTATGATGACGTAATGAATCAGCAGAGAAAGGTCATTTACGCACAGCGTAACGAGGTGCTCGACGGCATAGACCTTCAGCCAAAGATCTGCAATATGATAGAGCAGTGCATTTCGGATAACGTCGATATGTTTTGCGCTTCAGATAACGCATCAGAATGGAATCTTGCGGGACTGCGTGAGCACTTTTACGGGTATCTGCTAAGAGATGGAGAGCTTGAATATACGGAGAGCGAGCTTGCCGACCTTGTAAAAGATGATATCAAGAAAGAGCTTACCGACAAGGCGCTCGGTATATATGAAGGAAAAGAAGAGCTGTTCGGCTCTGCCGATGTTATGCGTGAGGTCGAGCGTGTCATACTTTTGCGCAACGTCGATGAAAAGTGGATGGACCACCTCGACTCTATGGAGGAGCTTAAGGGCAGCATAGGCCTTCACGCTTATGCTCAGAGAGACCCTGTTGCGATGTACAGACTGCAGGGTGCGGATATGTTTGACGAAATGATAGTCGATATCAGAGAAAGCACCGTGAGAATGATACTTTCCGTAATGCCCAAGCCCAAAGAGGAGATAAAGCGTATTCAGGTGGCAAATCCGCTCATTGAGGGCTTTGCGGGAGGAAAGGCACCCGCACGAAAAGCACCCGTAAAGAAGACCGAAAAGGTCGGAAGAAACGATCCTTGTCCCTGCGGGAGCGGAAAAAAATATAAAAAGTGCTGCGGACTCAATGAAAATGCAGGGGAGTGATAGCTGAACATGGGATTTGGTATTCTTCTCATTGGATTTTTGCTGTCGTTGAGCAACTATCCCGGATATACTGACTGTGCGGCTTACTTTATCATATTCTACGCCCTGCTAAAGCTCGGCAGATACAACCGATATTTTAAAGCATCAAAGTATCTTTCATTTATTCTTACCGTTTGCGGTATGGCGGGACTTATGCTCTCGATGGGGGAGCTTATCGGCTTTGTTGACGAGACAAACACGCTAATAAACATCTACGATAATGCGACAGAAGCGATAAAGATAGTGTTTCATTTGTTGCTTTTGCTCGGTGTCATTGATATATGCAAGCAAACACAACTGCCAAAGTATGTAAAGACGGGTGTGTGGTGCATATGTATTGATGCTTTGTATGCGCTTTTGTATGTGCTTTCGTTTTTTGCCGGTGTTTTTGTTCCGTTCAGGATGCTCGTGCGCCTTGTGTTTATGCTTGTTACGGCGTATCTCATATTCAACTGCTACAGAATGATATGCCTTGAGGGCGATGAGGATATGCCGCTGTACAATTCTCGCTTTGAGATCGTAAACAAATTCAGACGCAGACTTGAAGAAAAGGCTGAGGAGGGTAACCGCAAGGGCGCTGAAGCTCAGCAGTTCAAGCAAAGGCAGGCGGAGGCAAGGAAAAACGGTGTTGACCTGTCTAAAAAATTTACAGAATCGAAAAAGAAAAAATAGGAGTATTCAATGAGGTCAAATACAAAAAAGAAGATCGGGCGCATAGCTCTGGGTATGATCTTTTTGCTCAATCCAAATATCAATGTCGTCGACCTGCTGCCTGACTTCATAGGCTGTGTACTTATTATGTCGGGACTCTCATCCTTGCGTGATATCTCTGACTCGCTCGAGGATGCAAGGCGGAATTTTCTGCGTCTTTTCTGGATATCTCTTTCGCATCTGCCTGCATTTGTACTAATGATGATCATTTCGTCAACCTATGTCAGCGAGAAAACGAGCATACTCGTGTTTGCGTTTGTGTATTCCGTGGTTGAGTTCGTTTTGATAAACAATGCACTCACCTCGCTAATAGACGGGTTTGTTTATATCGGAGAGAGATATAACGGCGAATGTTGCTTTTACGAAACGAAAAAAAACGGCAAGAAGCTCGATGTATCGCATCTGCGCTTTTTCTCGACCGTGTTCTTGCTTGTGACAAAGGGACTTACCGTTGCACCTAATCTTGTGTATCTGTATGACACATCGCTTGGATACGGCACCGTGACAAATCCCTATGTGACAAATCCGGTGGAATTTATCGGACCTATCACGGCAATATGCTTTGTCCCCGCTTTGATATTCGGCATTATGTGGGCACGAAGAATGTGCAGATACCTCAGCGGAATAAAAAAAGACGATGCGTTTGTTTGCGTCGTTGACGAAATATTGTCAAATCAATCGATACGCAATACTGCTGTATACAAATACCGCAGAATATCGACTGCTGTTTTTGTTCTTTTTGCTGCTATCGTTCTATGCATGGATTTTTATGTTGATGAATTTAACGTAATTCCCGATGCGGTTTCGGCAATAGTGCTGTTCTCAGCCGCTGTATTTATGAAAAAGAGATTCAGCGAGGCGTCGGGTGTCAGCGTTGCGATAAGTGCTGTGTACGTGATAGCCGAAAGCGTGATGCTTGCGCTTGCAGTGAATTTTAATACGAATTTTAAGTTTTCAGATATCGGAAGAGTCGTAGAAGCGGACAGCGCATATTCGGTATACATAGCTGTTCTTTCGGTATGTGAGATATTGTTTGCGGTGTGCTTTGCGTCTGTTTTTCTTTCCTTTATGCATGTGCTTCGCGGTGGACTTGACATGGAAGTCAGACAGGGCAGTCATTATGTCGGCAAGGATGCATACCTTGCTTCTCAGAAATATAAGACTGTTACGGCTATAGCTCTTGCCGCACTTTCGGGAGTATGCCACATCGTGCAGATAGTATCTATGGCGGACACGCATAGAGTTCTCGTTGACAAAAATGCGTATACCGAGACAACGGGAGTATATCTGCCCGTTCTCGAGGGCTTCTGGATGGTGAGCTTCGTTGTGAATGTTGTGTTTATTGTGTTTGCCTGCGTTACACTTCTCAACGCAAGGGAAGAGCTTAAAAACAGACTTTACATCCTCTGATCCTGACCGCTTTGAGAATTTCATATACAAAAAAAGCCACCCTAAAAAGGATGAAAAAATCCTTTTTAGGGTGGCTTGATAATTTTAATCGACATCCTCTGCTACGCTATCGGGCGGAGTGAGAAGCTGCTGCGGATTTTTCATAATGCGCTTGAGCATTTTAAATGCGCTTGCGTAATAATAGCCATCAACTATTCGTTCATCGGTCACTACCTTCAGATCTACAAGGTGCTTTTTTGTTACGTTGCCCTCGCCGTCATACACGAGCTGAGTGCGTCTTGCGCCATAGCTTATAAACAACGGCAGATTTCCGAAATTGTAGATGTGGTGGTATATGGGCTGTATGCCGAGCGAGCCCATGCTTGTGATTATCATTGAGCCGTGGAAGGGGCTGAGGTCAAGAAGAAACTTCGGAAGCCATCCGTGATAGTCGAGCCACTCCAAAATTCTGACAGCAAGCTTGAATACGAACCGAGGCAGATGTGTCAGTGCCTTTGCGACTGTGTCAAAGTTGCTTGTCGATTGCATATTGTTGTTTTCTTCTACCAGCTTGTTGAATTTTTCATATATATCCGAGAGTGTGTCCGTTGGCTGAAACCTTGCCTTGACTATAGTATCGGGGGCGTTGAGTGACAGCTCCTTTTTTATGACCATGTTTATGTCTATTGTGTGGCGCAAAAATATTCTTTGCCCCGAGACAAATCTGTTGAGCGCAGGACGCTGAGATACCACTCTGACATAAGCGGCAAGTATAATATGAAGAATTCCTATGTTTTTATATCCTTCATCACGCAGCTTGCGTATGAGCGCTTCCGCCTCGTCTATCTCGATAGAGTCAGAAAAAAAGTTTTGGGCATCGCTGCGGGTCTTCATCAAAAACGGCATTACGCAGTTCATGGGAGATACTGTTCTCACACGTCTGCCTTCTTTTCTGTCGCCGAATTTCTTTTTTCGGGTAGGTGTGTATGCCTTGTCTTTTTCTTTTTTCATAGCGTTATATCCGTTCCTTTATTGTATGTTGGAATGTCACAATGTACTATTGATATGGCAGATATATTCTACTATGATTTTGTCAAATTATCAAGTGATTTGATGAAAATTACAATATTTTCTACACAAAATGTGTATTTTGTTGCGCTTTTGTCTGCTTTGACTTTAAATTCCAAGGAATTTTTTAATTTCGTTATACTCAGCTGCTTTTTTCTTTGCCTCGGCTGAATTTTTATCAAAGCGGTGTTTTTTATGAGCACGGAGTATGATGTTTTTCGGCGTATCCTCTGGGTCGACAAGCTCACACGCATCTACCTTGTAGCCTTCTTTTTCAAGATAGCACAGACGCATTGAGTCTGTCAGCGCATCACAGAGCTTGCTTTTGAGTATAGAATGCTTCGTTGCAAACTCAAGCGGCGGACAGTCTATCCGACGGCTCAGATCTCTGTGACAGCAGGGGGTAGAGAGTATGACCTCGGCACCGAGTCTCACCGCATTTTCGAGCACAAGATCGGTCGCAATGTCGCACGCATGGAGCGAAAGCACAAGGTCGGGCGCTATGTCACATTCGAGCTTGTTTATATCCTCTGCACGAAAGCTCATGCCGTCATAGCCGAGCTTTTTTGCCACAGATGCGCAGTATTGCATAACGTCCGCTTTTCTGTCAACGCACAGCATATAGACGTCTCTGCCGAGAATATTTTTGAAATAATGGTACACGGCAAAGGACAGATAGCTTTTTCCGCAGCACAAGTCGTATATAACGACGCTGTCCTTTTTTATGTGTTCGAGCATATCACGCACATATTCGAGAAAACGGCATATCTGACGGAATTTTGCCTGACGCTTGTCCTTGATCCTTCCGTTCTTGTCTGTAATATCAAGCTCAAACAGAAAGGGCTCGCTTCCGTCGAGGATGTAGTTTTTCTCATGTATGAGCGGTTTTATATCGGCTGTGTTTTCGCTTTTTGCCGCAGACTCAAGCTTCGAAGCTCCCAAAACCGTACAGGCGCCTTTCTTTGATGCTTTGTATTCGCACTCGCCGCCCTCAAAGAGCAGATCTGCCTGCATACAGCCTTGAAGCTGTATGCACAGCGCATCAAATGGAAAGCTCGGATAGTTTATCTGCGTTTTTTTACCGTCTGCCATGTATTGCTCGAGAACAAAGAGCAGCTTGCCTTGATGCGTTTTAGGCTCAAGGATCATTTTTTTGATGCTTTTGTCGGACAGCTTTGACAGTACGAGCTTTTTGAGGATGCCGTGCTCTGCCGCTTTTTTTGAAAGAAGCGCAAACTCGGTCACTTTTTCGTTCATTAGGCTCTTTTCCTCACTTTTTGTTTTCTTTGTCCTTTTTTCCGACAGACAGCTTGTTTTCCTTGCCTGCGAGCAGACGCTTGATGTTTTCTCTGTGGTTGAAGACAACGAGCGCTGCTATCATCAGCGCAACAACGGTGCAGATGGAGCTTCCGCCGATCCTATCGAGCAGTATAGGGTAGAGCATTACCGTGATGACAGAGGCGAGCGAAACATATTTTGTTCCGATAACGATTATCAAGAAAATGACAAAGACTGCGAGAAATGTAGCAGGTGAGAGCATACATATTGCTGCAGCGCAAGAGAGGACTCCCTTGCCGCCTTTGAATTTGTGATAAATGGGGAAGGTGTGACCTATCACCGCAAAAAGAGCGGCTATGTATCCGCCAAGCGACACGGGTATCAGGGTGTCACCGAGCACGGAATAAAAAACAACGGGAAGCCCGACAAATCTGCCGATGAGGACGGCTATGACCGTTTTGGCTATGTCACCGAGCAAGGTAAGAAGCGCAGATTTTTTGCCGTAGGTGCGCAGTACATTCGTTGTGCCTGCGTTGCCGCTGCCGTAGTTTCTGACATCCTCGCCAAAGAATATCTTTGACACGATTATAGAGGTGTTGATGCTGCCGAGGAAATATCCTGCGGCAATGCACAAAATGACGCTGAGAGCGCAGTATATTCCAAGCTCCGCACCGCTCATGCTCTTGTCCATGCACAGATAACCGAAAATTCCGAAATTGTAAAGTATTTTCAACATAATAATTACCAGCTTTGCTTAGTTTTAAATGCGTTTATATGCGTATATTATAACACATAGTTTCGCAGTTTTAAAGACTTTTTTCGATTTTAGAAAAATGAGTTTAAAGATTGTGTGGGAGATATAATTTTCGTTGACTTATCGTGCATAATTTGGTACAATAATCTCATTAGATGAAACGAACAGCGAGGTATTATTGTGAGCGAGCAAAAGGATATATGTGCGCTTATGCGTGAGCTTGCGCAGGCGCTTGAATATCATTCGAGAATGTACTATGTCTACGACAGCCCCGAGATATCGGACTACGAGTATGACGCAATGTTTGAAAAGCTCAAAAGGCTGGAGGCGGAATATCCGCAGTACAAGGACAAAAATTCTCCTACGGCAAGAGTCGGCGGAGAGGTGCTCGACAAATTTAAAAAGGTCAGACACACCGTTGCTATGGGCAGCTTGAGCGATGTTTTTGACTATGAGCAGCTGAGGGCATTTTGCGATGAGGTAGAGACAAAGATCGACAGACCGAGCTATTCCGTCGAGGCAAAGATCGACGGGCTTTCCGTATCTCTTATCTATGAAAAAGGAAGGTTTGTCGGCGGTGCGACAAGAGGAAACGGTATCGAGGGGGAGGATGTCAGCGCAAATCTTCGCACGGTACGTTCAATACCGCTGGAGCTTTCAGAGCCTGTTGATATCACTGTGAGAGGTGAGGTTTATATGCCTCGCCGAAAATTTAACGAGATAAACGAAAAGAGAGAAAAAGACGGGCTTTCTCTGATGGCAAATCCGAGAAATGCGGCGGCAGGCTCTCTTCGTCAGCTTGATTCGGGTGTGTGCGCACAGCGCGGACTTGACATATTTGTGTTCAATATTCAGTCGGGCAGCCCGTATACCGATAAAAGAGTGCCCCTCTCTCACACGGAGGGACTTGATGCGCTTGATGCGCTTGGCTTTACAACTGTCAAGTTCAGAAAAAATGTCGACAGCTACGAAGATATAATAAAAACTGTCGAGGAGCTCGGTGCACTTCGTGACAGCCTCGAATACGATATAGACGGATGTGTTATAAAGCTTGACAGTATCAGAGCAAGGGAGATAATGGGAGAGGGAAGCAGCACTCCGAACTGGGCGGTGGCATACAAATATCCGCCCGAACAAAAAGAGGCAAAGCTGCTGTCTGTCAGCGTTAACGTCGGAAGAACGGGGGTGCTTACTCCTACGGCGGAGCTGTCGCCTGTCAGACTCGCAGGTACTGTTGTCAGCCGTGCTACGCTTCATAATATTGACCTCATCGAGGAAAAGGACATAAGGATAGGCGATACCGTTATCGTTCAAAAGGCGGGCGATATCATCCCCGAGATAGTTGGGTCGGTAAAGAAAAAGAGAGACGGAAGCGAGACGGTATACCGTATGCCCACGCATTGCCCGTCGTGCGGCGAAGCTGTCGTGCGTGACGAGAGCATGAGTGCCGTCAGATGCGTAAATCCCGATTGCCCTGCCCAGAGGGCAAGGCAGATCGAGCATTTTGCGTCAAAGGCTGCTATGGGAATAGACGGACTCGGTCCGCAGATTGTTGAGCTCTTGCTGTCAAACGGTATCATCCGTGATTGTGCAGATCTTTACTCCATCCGTGCCGAGCAGATAAAAGAGCTTGACAGAATGGGAGAGAAGAGCGCTGAAAACCTTGTGGCAAGCATCGAGAGATCAAAAAAAGCAGGGCTTGAAAGGCTTATATATGCGCTCGGAATACGTCAAGTCGGAGAAATAGCCGCCGCCGAAATATCACGGCAGATAGGCTCGATAGAAGGCTTTTTTGACATCAGCGCAGAGCGTTTGAGAGAGATGAAGGATGTAGGTGCTATCACCGCAGAAAGTATCAGAGAATACTTTTCACGGCAGAGCACGAGGGAGCTTATTGACAGACTGAAGGCAAGCGGCGTGTCGACCGAGCCGGCAATGAAAGCGCAAAGCACAAAGCTCAGCGGTCTAACCTTTGTGCTGACGGGAACGCTTCCCACTATGAAGAGAAGCGAGGCATCTGCTATGCTCAAGGCAAACGGAGCAAAAGTGAGCGGCTCTGTGTCGTCAAAGACCGATTACGTTGTGGCGGGGTCGGATGCCGGCTCAAAGCTGAGCGATGCGCAAAGACTCGGTGTAAAGATCATCGACGAGGCGAAGATGCTCGAGATGCTCGCAAATTGATAATTTAAAGACCGAAATACGTGAGTATGCCGGAGTATATTCCTTGCGCAAAGGACTGCGGGTCGTTTGCGAGAAGGTTTGCATCGGACGGATTTGTGATAAATCCAAGCTCAAGCAATACAGCAGGCATTTCCGTCCTTCGCAAAACGTATAGGGAAGGACGGGCGAAAATGCCTCGGTTTCGCAGTCCCGTGTAGTTTACTATGCCTTCGACCATGTCTGTTGCAAGCTCATATGCGGAGGAAGGAATGGAATATACGAATGCCTCCGTTCCCGAGGCTGAGGGGACACCTGCGTTTGTGTGCAGACTGATAAAATAATCAGCCCCCCAGCTGTTTGCCTCGCTTGTCCTTGCATTCAAGCTTGAGTTTATCGAGGTGCCGAGCTGTGTGGTTATCGTAGGGCGGGACACACGAACGTCAAAGTTGCCGTTTGCGAGCAGAAGATCTCTCAGCCGTATTCCGATCTCAAATACTATGTCCTGTTCTCGGTATCCGTTTCCTTCCGCACCTGCGTTTGGGTTTTGGGGATTGTGTCCCTGATCTATATATATTTTAATTGCCATGACTACTCCTTGTATGTTATTTTTATTTCAGTATATGCATTTCTGTCATGGCGTGTCAAAGCAATATTGTAAAGGGTGAGATTATGTCGTCATATATAAGAGAATTACAAAGGCTTCTCAGCTATGTCCGCCGTGCCGTTGATGATTACGGCATGATAGAGGAGGGGGACAAAATTGCCGTAGGAGTTTCGGGAGGCAAGGACTCACTTGCCATGCTTGAGGGGCTTAGTGAGCTTCGCCGTTTTTATCCGAAAAAATTTACGTTGGCAGCCGTAACGATAGATATGGGCTTTGACGGGGTGGATTTTTCGGATGTTGCGGAATTTTGCTCCAGACGCGGTATAGAGTATAAAATAGTGCCTACCGATATATATAAGATAATATTTGAGGTGAGAAAAGAGCCTAATCCCTGCTCGCTCTGCGCCCGTATGCGCCGAGGAGCTATTCATGATGCGGCAAAGGAGCTGGGATGCAACAAAATAGCCCTCGGTCATCATTACGACGATGTTGTCGAGACATTTATGCTCAATCTTTTCTATGAGGGGCGTATCGGCTGTTTTTCTCCTGTAACATATTTGTCACGCAAGGATATTACGCTTATCCGACCGATGCTATATATGCCCGAGAAAACCATAAAGGAATTTACAAAGAAAGTTACACTTCCTATAGTAGAGACCCCCTGTCCTGCGGACAAAAACAGCGAGAGAGCAAATATGAAAGCGCTGCTCGCAGGGCTTGAACGGGACAGCAAGGGGCTGAAAACACGCATTTTCGGAGCTATCGCAAGAGCGGGCGTGGACGGCTTTGAAGTAAAGGGAAAGCTGCCCTATACGGAACAGTAACGGAGGGGACATGGCAAGTATACAAAGGGAAATATACGGTGATTTTGACTTTTTGCTTCACGATATTCATGATGCCGTCACGGGCGGCAGTATATCGGCTACATATGAGGGCGGTACTGATATTACCCGAGAGGGAGTAAGAATCTCGGTGCGGACGTTTGAGCGCTACAGCCTCCTCAGCTCCAACAGAGTGAGCATGACGGTCACTCTCGTAGGTAAAAAAGGCATGGGCAAGCATACACTTTACGCTGTATGCTCGGGAGCAAGTCAGGGTGTATTTTTTAAGTTGAATACATCAGGTGAGCTGGCGTTCCTTGATAAGATGAGAGCGTTTTGTGAGAGCCGTCAGCAAAAGATAAAAGAATGAAAACAAGCCTTGTGTCTGCGTTGAGGTGCGCTGACACAAGGCTTGTATTTTGAAAGCGAGAGGGAGAGCTTCGTTTAAAAAAGCTCCCCCTCTCGCTTTCCGTTACTGTTATTCTTTTATTCCGGAAGCTCCCGCTCGAAAAAGTATTTTTGCTTGTGCACATAAATACTCTGTACTATTCCTATCATCAGATAGAGTGAGAGTACCGACGAGCCGCCGTAGCTGAGAAAGGGCAGTGTAATGCCGACCAGTGGCAGCATGGCGAGGTTCATTCCGACGTTTTCTATAAACTGAGCGATAAGCACAGCAGATATGCCGATGCAGATGTATCCGCTGTAGGTTTTTCTTGCGTTTTTCGCTATCCATATTATTCGAACTATCAGTACGATAAAGGTAACGAAGACCGCCATGCATCCGATAAAGCCGAATTTTTCGCCTATGATAGCAAAAATGGAGTCGCTGTTTGCCATAGGCACGGACTTGTACTTTGAGCCGCCGAAAAGCCCCTTGCCGAAAAGCCCTCCCGAGGCTATTGCCGCCTTTGCGTGCAAAGCCTGAAAGCCGTAATAATCGGGGTCAAGCTCGGGATTGAAGCCGCACAGAATACGCATTTGCTGATATTCTCCGAGAAGCGGCCATATATACGGCATTGCGATGACGACAACTACGCCGAAGCCCGCAAAATACCACAGACTCAGCCCTGCCGCAAAAAGCATCGCTATTATCATTACCATGTATACAAGTGCCGTTCCGAGGTCTCCTTGCATGAGCACAAGAAAGATTATCGGCAATGCGTGGCACGCAAGCTTTATTAAAGTGAGCGGGTGATTGATGCTTTTTTTCTCTTTTGAAAGGTGCTTTGCGAAGGTGATAGTCAAAAACAGCTTTACAAACTCGGACGGCTGAATACTGAAGGGCACACCCGGAATGTTTATCCAGCTTTTACTTCCGTAATCTCCCTCGTCACCGAACACAAGCGTTGCTATCAGCAATAGCAGAGAGAATATAAACAGCGGTACGGTCAATTTGTCACAGACATCCTGATAGTCTATTTGAGATAAAAAAAGCATACAGAACAGCCCGAGCAATGCCGCACACGCCTGCACGATATACATCGGTGCTATGTACTCATCTTTTACTGAAAAAAGAACGACGACGCTGATGCCTGAAAGAATAAGAGTACATATGAGAATGGTGAAATCTATATGCTTGAGCCTTTTGAATATTGAAGTTTCCTGCGCTCTCATCTCATATTACCTTTCTTTTTCTTTTTATATATTTAAAGAAAGCGGGCGAATGAAAGTAGCATGCGCCCGCTTTTGTGTTGAATATCCGATGATGAGTAGTGAACAATGAAAAATCTGACCGTCTTTTGCCGACGGCAAAAAACTGCAATGACTCTTCATTTTATGCTTTCACTTTTACTTGCATCTTCTGTTATTAATACGCCTTGCCCCAATATACGAGAGTGCTTGCAGGCTTGCCGCAGCATACACACTTGTCGGATATCTGCTCCTGCTCAAACGGAATGCAGCGTGAGCCGACACCTGTTACTTCCTTTACCTTATCCTCGCACTCCTCGCTGCCGCACCACATAGCACGGACAAAGCCGGGTCCCTTTTCCTCGAGCGTTTTTGTGATCTCTTCAAGGGTCGTGCAGTCATAGGTCTTGTTTTCTCTGTTTTCAAGAGCCTTGCGGTACATAGCGTCTCTTACCTCGCCCAGCTTTTTTGCGACAGCTTCTTCGAGATAGTCAAGAGAAACAGTCTCCTTTGAGCGGTCTACACGGGATACGAGCACACACTGACCTGCCTCGATATCACGCGGTCCTATCTCGAGTCTGACGGGAACTCCCTTCATCTCGTATTCGCTGTACTTCCATCCTGCACTGTTGTCCGAGTCATCCAGCTTTACACGGTAGCCTGCCGCCGTGAGCTTGTCTCTCAGCTCTGCCGCCTTTTCGAGCACGCCTTCCTTGTGCTGTGCTACGGGGATAATGACTATCTGTATGGGAGCTACGTCGGGAGGAAGAACAAGACCGTTGTTGTCGCCGTGGGTCATGATGATAGCACCGATAAGGCGAGTGGTAACTCCCCATGATGTCTGGTGCGGTATTGCTCTCTTGTTTTCCTTGTCCGTATATTCAATTCCGAAAGCACGGGCAAAGCCGTCGCCGAAATAGTGAGAGGTTCCTGCCTGAAGCGCCTGACCGTCATGCATAAGTGCCTCGATCGCATATGTAGATACAGCACCTGCAAATTTGTCGCTCTCGGTTTTTTTACCTTTGACTACAGGCATAGCAAGGTTCTTTTCGCAGAACTCTGCATATACGCCGAGCATACGCTCCGTCTCTTCGATAGCCTCCTCAGCTGTTGCGTGTATGGTGTGTCCCTCCTGCCAGAGAAATTCTCTTGAACGCAAGAAGGGTCTTGTATTCTTTTCCCATCTTACTACGCTGACCCACTGATTGTACTTTTTGGGCAAGTCTCTGTATGAGTGGATGATATTGGCGTAATGCTCGCAGAAAAGTGTCTCAGAGGTAGGTCTTACGCAAAGACGCTCCTCGAGCTTTTCGCTTCCTCCGTGAGTGACCCATGCAACCTCGGGAGCAAAGCCTTCAACGTGATCCTTTTCTTTGTTAAGAAGCGACTCGGGGATGAACATAGGCATGCATACATTCTCATGTCCCGTTTCCTTGAACATTCCGTCGAGAATTCTCTGCATATTTTCCCATATTGCGTATCCGTACGGGCGGATGACCATACAACCTTTAACGCTTGTGTATTCGATGAGCTCCGCTTTTTTTACTATGTCGGTGTACCATTTAGCAAAATCCTCGTCCATTGAGGTTATCTGCTCGACCATTTTCTTTTCTGATGCCATTTTTTCTGTTCCTTTCGGTCTTTTCAAAAATACCTATTCAATACAGTATTTTATCATGCTTTGGTGATAATGTCAATATCGGATGTGACGCATATTTGCCATCACGAGAGAAAAAAGTTACATTTGTGAGTTCGGCGCTGTATTGACTTGCGTGCGGTATTGTTATATAATCAATAGGTAAAATATATTCGGAGGGTAACGGTTTTGACTGATTTGTATTGTACCCGATGCGGTGAAAAAATAAAATATACGGGAGAGGGCATCCATGTTTGCTCTCTGTGCGGATATAAAAAGTATTACAGAGAGTCTGACTCTGAGATGCTTGAGCTTTATTCCAAGGCGGAATTTTATCAGTATGACGGGCAGTATTTTAATGCTCTCCAAATGTATGAGATCATACTAAAAAAGGACCCCGAGGATTTTACCGCTTACTACGGAGCTATCTTGGCGGAATACGGTGTAAGGTATGCAGACAACCATGACGGAACATATGAATTTGTATGTGAGCGTACACATTCAGTCTCGGTATATGACAGCGAGTATTATAAAAAGCTCTCAAAAATAACTCCTCTGTCGGTCATGCAGGAGTATAACGGCATTATAGCGAAGATCGATGGCGAGCAGAAGAAAAACAACGAGAAATATCTCGCAAGTGCACCCGTCGAGGAGAGCAGGGACTACCGTGCGGAGGCGAAGAGCACGGAGGACGGCTTTGCGCAGGATTATCTGTCGGCAAGAGAGAAGTATCTCGAGGCTGAGCGCATGGAAAAGCAAGAGGCGGAGCAGAGGCGGCTTGAGGCTAAAGCAAGAGAGGAAGCGGCACAGAGAGCGAGAGAAAACAGAGCTTTGCTTGAGAAAAAAAGAGCAAAGAGAAAAAAGACGATGCTTGCATGCTTTGTCGGTATAGCTGTGCTTGCGTTGCTTGTGAGCCTTACGTTTACTGTTATGATCCCGCAGATAAAATACAGCAGGGCTCTCAGCAGTATTGAGAGCGGAGAATACGATGCGGCGGCAAGATTGCTCCGACAAACGGGAGATTACAGAGACAGCGAGCTTTTGCTTTCGAAATACCGTCTATACGGGCTTGAAGCGGGGCAGAGCATAGTGTTTGGCGAATATGAGCAGGATGCGGTCGAGACAAACGGTAAAGAGGACATTGAGTGGATAGTCTTAAAGAGCGACGAGCGGTCTGTCACGCTTATCTCAAAATATGTGCTCGACTGCGTTATGTATCATGAGAACAAGGACGCTCCCGCATATTGGTCAAGCGCATCGCTGAGGGAGTGGATGAACGGGGAATTTTTTAACAGTGCTTTCTCGGACAGTGAGGCGGTGCTTGTCATGACCGTTCACAACGAAAATCCCGATAATGTCAAATGCGGCACAAAGGGCGGCGAGGCAACGGAGGACAAGGTGTATGCCTTGAGCATCTACGAGGCGCAGGAGTATCTGAGCGAGGACGAACTGCTCGGAATTCCGACGGCTTACGCACTTTCAAAGGGCGTATATACAAAGGACGGATATTTGGGTACATATTGGTGGCTGCGTTCTCCGGGCTCTACGCAGAACAGCGCCGCAAAGGTTACGCATGAGGGCGAGATCGAAGAAAACGGCTCGGGTGTCAACTACAAGAGCTACGGCGTCAGAGTTTGCGTAACGCTTCAAAAGAGTGTGACAGAATAGATCAAAGGGCATTTTGCGGGCGGTTTGAGCTTTTGCAAAATTGCCCTTTTGTTTTTATTGTTTGTGAACAATTAAGGGAGGAGTACATAGAATGTTAGGGAAGGAACATCCTTCAATCTAACACAAGGAGAGACTTTTTCCATGTCTGAAAGCAGATGCACCTGCGGCGGTCCGTCAATCCCGAGGGAATCAATATGCATCGACACATACCGTGTGCTTGATTCCTGCAGAGACAAGGACTGCTTTGAGGATACAGTTGTATATCTCACCGATTTCGGCAAAGAGATAATAGAAAGAACAACGGCGGTAAGGGCAAAGAGCGCTTGCGTTGTTTTTGCCAATATATCCGTCGACCCTATAAACTTCAATCGCGGTTTTTATCAGATAACGATGAGAATATACGTAAAGCTGCGTTTTGAGGCTTGCGTAGGCAGAGGCAACTCTCAGGAATTTGAGGGTATTGCGGTAGTAGAAAAGAAGGTAATACTTTACGGAAGTGAAGGAAATGTAAGTATATATAAAAGCGGCGTGACCGATGCGTTTTGTATGAATACGGACCTCAAGGGCGCCGAGTGTTCCACAAATATGCCGATAGCTGTGCTTGAAATAGCAGATCCGATCGTTCTCGGGGTCAAGATTGAGCGTGAACACTGTGTTAAAAGCTGTACATGTTGCTGTTCATGCTCGGATATACCCGAGTCGGTTTGCTGCACTCTCAATGCTCCGCTGTGCGAAAATGAGGACGGAAAGACGCTTACCGTTTCTCTCGGCTTTTTCTCGGTCGTCCGTATGGAGCGTCCGGCTCAGCTTCTTATCAACGCTACTGAATACTGTGTGCCCGATAAGGAATGTGTCGTAAGCGAGGATGAAAGTCCGTGCAGTATTTTCCGTAATATGCAGTTCCCTGTAAATGAGTTCTGCCCGCCTTCGCTCACATCTCTTTTAAAAGACAAGTGCAAATAACGGATAAGTGATATATTAATCGGGGCTGCCTTTTTATAAAGACCTCCCCGATTATTTTGTATGAAAATTTGCGCTTATGCAACCGAATATTCACACTTGAATGCAGCTGAAATATGTGATATACTGAAAACATACTAAAACACAAACACGGAGGAAAAGTATGGGAATTATCGGCAGAATAAGTCACGGTGTTGTAGGAAATCTGAGCGAGCTGTCTTCTGAAAAGCTGACACAGGATTACGGTATGTATCTGATGGAAGGGGAAGAGATCAAGGCAGGCTTTGCTCTTGTGAGGGATGTCGTCATATTCACGGACAGACGCATTCTTGATTTTGACAAGCAGGGTGCTACGGGTGTGAAGGCGAGAGTAAATTCGATATATCTGGATTCTATCATCAATGTTTCAGCCGAAACCTCCGGCTTTGGAATTGATGACAGCTCAATAGATATAGAATATATCACCTCGCCGTATTACCGTGCTAACGGCGGAGTATCAGTGTCACAGCGAACATTCGAATTTCCGAAAAAATACCAGATACAGCCGCTGTATAAGTGGCTGCAAGAGGTTGCATACGAAAATCACTTGAGCATTAATAAATGATGTTTGTCAGACGGTCTGTCGGTTCGATAAATTGTTTATTTGACCGACAGACCATTTTTTGAAAATTTTTTTCAAAACCGCCAACCTTTTTATTTTTTTGCTCACTATATAGTCAAACGGTACCTTTAAGCCGCTGAAAGAAGAAGAGAAAATTATTGCTAATCTTATTATGTTCTCAGATGTGTTGCCGGAGTAAAAATAAATACATTTTAATAAAGTTTTTTAAAGGGAGCGCGAGGGGAACCTTTTTTAAAAAAGGTTCCCCTCGCGTATTTGTTATCGTTATTGTTATTTATGATACAGCTTTTTGGTGTTGTACTGTGGCTCGCAGGTGATGTCTATACCGAGCTTGCGGTAAACATCGTTGTCTACCTGTGAGAGAATGACAGTGGAGTGTGCCTGACAGCCTTTGAGATTTTCGAGCTGTGCCATTGCCTTTGCCGCCACCTCGTCGGTCGATGCCGAGATCGAGAGCGCTATCAGCGCCTCGTCCGAGTGCAGTCTCGGGTTGTGGTTTCCGAGTATCTTTATCTTGAGCTGCTGTATAGGCTCGATAGTTTCGGGGGCTATCATCGTGGTTTCCTTCGGGAAACCCGAAAGCAGCTTTACCGCATTAAGAAGCGCCGCAGATGCAGCTCCGAGCAGCTTTGATGTTTTGCCGGTAACTATTCTGCCGTCGGGCAGCTCTATTGCCACAGCCGGTTGGTTGTTTGTCTCGATAGAGCGGTTGATTGCCGCCTTTACGGTTTTTCTGTCGTCAGCCGAGACCTTTGCCTGGTTCATAAGAACCTCAATTTTTTCAACGACAGAGTTTTTCACTCTTCCGTCTCTCTGGTCGCACAGAGCGGCAAAGTAACGGCGGATTATCTCCTGACCCGATGCGGCTCTGACGGCTTCATCATCAATGATGCAGTTGCCTGCCATATTAACACCCATGTCTGTTGGGGATTTATAGGGGCTTTCACCGTTTATGTGCTCGAATATTGCGTTGAGTACAGGGAAAACCTCAACGTCTCGGTTGTAGTTTACGGCGGTCTCGCCGTAAGCCTCAAGATGATAGGGGTCTATCATGTTTATATCGTCAAGGTCAGCAGTTGCCGCCTCGTATGCAAGGTTGACGGGGTGCCTGAGCGGGATGTTCCATATAGGGAAAGTCTCGAATTTTGCGTATCCTGCTGCAATGCCTCTTTTGCTCTCATGATAAAGCTGAGAAAGGCAAGTCGCCATCTTTCCGCTTCCGGGGCCCGGGGCTGTTACGACAACGAGCGGACGCTCTGTCTCGATGTAGTCATTTTTGCCAAAGCCGTCGGGACTTACAATATGCTCTACATCATAGGGATAGCCCGCTATAGGACGGTGCAGGTATGTCTTTATTCCGAGATGCTCGAGCCTCTCTCTGAATTTTGCCGCTGCGGGCTGGTCGTTGTACTTCGATATAACAACACTTCCAACGTAAAGACCAAACTCACGGAAAGCGTCGATAAGACGCAGGACATCATTGTCATAGGAGATGCCGATATCCCGTCTTATTTTCATGTTTTCGATATCGCAAGAGCTGATGACTATGACTATCTCAACATCACTTGCGATGTTTTTGAGCATCTGCAGCTTACTGTCAGGTCTAAAGCCGGGAAGCACACGGGATGCATGGTAATCGTCGAACAGCTTACCTCCAAACTCGAGGTACAGTTTACCTCCGAACTTGGATATTCTTTTTGCTATCTGTTCGGATTGCTTTTTTATATACTCATCGTTGTCAAAGCCTATTTGTAACACGACTACTCCTCCCAAAATGAAAATACAATAATCAACTTAATAATTATACTACTTTAAAAAAATAGTGTCAATAACAAGTGCGCACTTTATTTTGAATTTTTTGACTCATAAAAGAGAGAAGGTGCGAAAGCAAATGCTATGAAAAAACGAGAAAAAACGAGAAAACGGGAGCTTGCTCTATGCTAAATTAAAAAAATCGAAAAAAGTTTAAAAAACACCTTGACACACACTACCTTGTGTGGTATAATCTCAAATGTTCGAAAAACTAACTAATAATTTTGGAGGAAATCAGTAATGTCAACATTTATGGCAAAAGCTGAAACGATTGAGCGCAAATGGTATGTTATCGACGCTGCGGGCAAGCCCCTCGGTAAGACAGCCGTTGCTGCTGCAAACATTCTCCGCGGAAAGCACAGACCTGAGTTTACACCTCATGTTGACTGCGGTGAGTATGTAATCGTTATCAACGCTGCAGATGCAGTTCTTACAGGAAACAAGCTCAACCAGAAGTACTACCGTCACCACTCCGGTTATATCGGCGGTCTCAAGGAAACAAAGTACAGCACACTCATGGCTACAAAGCCTGAGCTTGCTATGGAAGCAGCTATCAAGGGTATGCTTCCCCACAACTCAATCGGTGACAAGGCGTTCACAAGACTTAAGGTTTACGCAGGCGCCGAGCATAAGCAGGAGGCTCAGCAGCCTACTCCTTATAACTTTGACTGATAGGGAAAGGATGGCTATATAAAAGATGTATACAAGTGCTAAACCTTATTTCTACGGAACAGGCAGAAGAAAGAGCTCTGTTGCTCGTGTTCGTGTTATGCCCGGTACAGGCGTTATCACTATCAACGGCAGAGATATAGACGATTACT
>JBGVFH010000019.1:0-12664 GCA_045120955.1 Eubacteriales bacterium
AAGTAATAAAAATCAATATCTCAATAAAATTGTCACATTTTTCTCATTTTTATATATTGACGGGGAAAATTCTATGCATTTTCATAAAAATATAACGATAACATTGTTCGTATATTAAACAAGGAGGATGAATAATTTATGTTCAAGCACGCAAAAAAAATCGTTGCGGCGTGCCTTTCGGCAACAGCACTGCTTCTCTGCTTTGCAGCATGCAAGACTACGCAAGGAAATGACACCGATAACGCAGAAAGCACAAACGTCAATCCCACTGGGATAAGCATCACGGGGGATTACAAAATAATATATGAGTCGGGCAGTGACAAGTCGGCAAGCAAGGTGCGCAAGGCTGTATATGATGCATGCGGCAAAACACCAGATGCCATAGTTGCAGGTGATGCCAACGAAGAATACGATTTTCAAATTCTCATAGGCAATACAGGAAAGAGTGCAAGTACGGATTATATCGCAACTCTCGGAGAAAATGAATACGGTGTAAAGGTTATTGAAGAAGACGGCAAGCTAACAATAGTTATTGCCGCACAGAATTCTGACGTGATCGGTTATGCGGCAGAGCTTTTCGTTTCCGAGTACCTCTCAGGCGAAAAGGGCAATGCTGCTCTTCTCAAAAAAGAAGCAACCGTGCTCAAGGCCGAGATATCGGATGATGTCAGCTCCTTCACCTTCGGAGGAATTGAATTCGAAGAAGAAATCATCAAGGTAACCGATGTATCGGGCATTCCCTATACCAGAATGACAAAGCTCCAAGATGGCAGACTCATGATGGTATACGGACAGAACAACCAGATAGTAGCTACTTACAGCTCTGACAACGGTTTGACCTGGAGCGATAAAGTAAATGTAACAAGCAACATCGATCAGGACGACAAAGACGGAAAGAAACTCTATCTCGCAAATGCTGTTCCGTATCAGCTCGCTGACGGAACTATCCTCGTTGCGTACAGAGCAAACGAAGCTGTAAACAGAAAAAACGGAGATGACAGCGTAAAGGTAACAGGAAAGTACCATTCCTCTATTAGAATAATGGGAAGCTCTGACAACGGCAAGACCTTTGAGCGTCACTCTATAGTATGGGATCTTTACGAAGAAAACATTCAGAAGTGGTATGCATCTTTCGGTCTGTGGGAGCCTCATCTTGGAATGCTCAACGGTGAGCTTGCTTGCTTCTTCGCTATAGGTAAGAGCGTATATAACTACGACCACATCATCAACAGCACAGAGATCTATGTATACAGAAACAACACATGGGTAAGAGCTGAATACACCTCCGACGAAACACCCGGAGCTATCAAGAACGGAATGCCCGTATGGCAGGAACTCTCTGAGGGTGGTTACATACTGGCAGTAGAGTCAACTCAGAATCAGAAGACTACATACGCTAATGTACTCACAGCAAAGCTTCTCACGTCTGTTGACGGTAAGCATTGGGTAAATCAGTGCGATGTATATATCCCTAAAAAGTCAAAGAGAAAATCCGGTGCTCCGTATGTCGTTCAGCTTCCGAACGGTCAGATTGTTGTATCCTATATGACTGATGACGAGCTCAGCAGCAAGTCAGAAGAAGATAAGGGCTGCATATTCAAGTTCTCTATCTCCAAGCCCGGTGTCAGCGCATATGATCTCAAGGGGGAGAGCGACTTTGAAGGGCCGTTCAATGTATTCAACATTCCTACAGGATTTACCGCAATATACGGAGGAATGTATGTAGATGACACATACCTCTATATGTATTGTGCAACAAATTATAACGGCAACAAAATAGTTCTTCGTCGAGCGCCCTTATCTCAGCTTGAGGAAGTCAACTAATGTCATTTGCTGAATATGTGCTAAATAAAAAAGCAACAGGGTCTGACCAATGTACTGCTCCAATTTGTTAAGACAGTACCAAAGCAGACTAAATGACAGAAATTATTAAAATTCAAGCAACGAACTGACTTCTCATTTCAGGGGAGTCAGTTTTGTTTTTAGATGGATGCGTTGGTGATTGTAAAAGCGGATGTACTCGCCTATGAGGAGGCGAGCCTCCTCGTAGGTTTGGAGTTTCATGCGGTAGGTGCATTCTGTTTTGAGGATTGAAAAGAAATTTTCTGCCAAAGCATTGTCATACGGATTACCACATCTTGACATTGACGGAGTTATGCCGTAAGATTGAGTTAGCTTGAAATATGCTGTAGATGTATATTGAAAGCCTTGGTCACTGTGGAGTTGCAGCTCTGCGGTGACCTTCTCTTTTTTCTTAGCTTCTTTATATGTGAAACCATATTTTTCTCCATTGTCGCACAGTGTATGCCCTCTCAATGTATTTCAATTAACTCTTTTTCAAAATCTTTTATATATCTATATTTTCTTGGCATAACAAAACCTCCTATTGTAGTCATTTTAATTCTACCATAGGAGGCTGTTTTTTTCTATTGCCCGTTTCTAACGGACTTGTTCACCAAACAGACTCTGTTGCTTTTTTATTTATTCTTTGTTTTACTGAGCTTTACCAACAAGCTGGTCAACACCTTTTTTCATAACCTCTGCGAGCTTTTCGTATCCGAGATTGTTAGGGATGAAGCTTATCCTTGTAATATGTAGCAGTTCCGTATTGCTTGTATTCAGTGTAAGCATCGTAAAGATAAACATAATCAAATTCATCGGCTAACTGTTTTAGAATAGGAATTATGTACCGGTCAAAACTTTCAATTCTCTCTGTCTTATCCCAACGGTAAGATTCTTTTAAGCATGGTATGCGCCTCCGCACATTATATTTTTGTTAGTTCATATTATCTACTATAATTTCTTTGTTTTGTATATTACAATGTAAATTGCAACTCAAAAATTGTAAAAAATGACTTTTCGGAGGGGTATTATGAGAGAATCGACGCTAAAAAAACCGGTGAGAACGAATGTCAATGTTGAGTCCGTTTCTACGGCCAAGCATTATTGGAAGAACGGAAATCTCGACCTGCATCATGAGGAAGGCAGAATGGAGCATGTGCTCTCCTACACTATTTACGATATCCACATACAAAAATTCAAGATAATGCTTGATATAACAAGACAATTGTTGCTGTATATGTAAAAAATACTTTTTTAAAATATCGGATAGCCGGCAGATACATGAGCGTCATACAGCTCATCGCACATCGACTTTATATCGTCTATCGACAGCTCCGCCGCCGTGTGCGGCTCAAGCATTGCCGCATGGTAAACAGCCTCTTTTTTCTGTGTCAGCGCCGCCTCGATAGTGAGAAGCTGAACGTTGATGTTTGTCATGTTCATCGCCGCAAGCACGGCCGGCAGTGCTCCTACACGAGTCGGTGCGATACCTCTGCCGTCTACAAGACATGGCACCTCAACGCACGCGTCATCCGGCAAATTTGTGATAGAGCCGTTGTTTATCACGTTACCTCCTATTTTGTACGGAGTGTTTGTTATCATCGACTCCATGATGTAAGATGCATATTCGAGCGAACGCTTGTGTTCAAGCCCCTCTCCTGCGAGCAGCTTATCTCTGCGGGTGTTCCAGTTTTCTATCTGCTTTACACAGCGGCGGGGATATTCGTCGAGCGGAATGTTAAAGCGTTCGATAAGCTCGGGATATTTTGACTTTATATAAAACGGGTTGTATTCCGCATTATGCTCGCTTGACTCTGTAACATAATAGCCGAAATTGTTTATATAGTCCATTCGCACCATGTCGTTGTGCTTTGTGTCGTTTACAGTCTTTGCACGCTCTCTTATCTCGGGATAAAGATCGACACCGTCCTTGTCATAAATTTCAAGCAGCCAAGCCATGTGGTTTATCCCTGCAACAAGCGAATGGCCAAAACGCCCGTAGTCCATACCGAGATGCTCCATGCAATTCTTCTCTACCACCTGAACGCTGTGGCAGAGTCCCACGGTCTTTACCTTCGTATATCTTTGCATATATCCGGTCAAAATTCCCATGGGATTTGTGTAATTCAAAAACCACGCATTGTGGCAGACTTGCTCCATATCAGCGGCAAAATCACGCAAAACACGGATAGTGCGCAACCCCCTGAAAATTCCGCCTATGCCAAGCGTGTCTCCTATCGTTTGGCGAAGTCCATATTTTTTCGGAATTTCAAAGTCGATTATCGTACAAGGGTCGTACAGACCTACCTGTATCGTGTCAATAACAAAATCCGCGCTGCGCAGAGCATCCTTGCGATTTTCCACCCCGAGATATGTCCTGATCTCCGCTCTGCTTTCGTTGTACATTTTGTTTAGAGCGTCAACCACCAGCTTTGATTCTCTGAGACGCTCGCCGTCAATATCATAAAGTGCTATCTCACATTCACGCAAAGCAGGAGTGAGCATAACATCTCCGAGAACATTTTTGGTAAATACGGTGCTCCCTGCACCCATAACGGTAATTTTCATGAAGTTTCAGTCTCCTTATAATTTTTTTGGATCATATTTTTATATTAACACCTTTGCATAGAAATAATGAATATCATAATGCGACCAAAAACTTGTAATAATCTGACCTGTTTTATTGACAAACGGCACACTTAAATGTAAAATGGATATATAAAAAGCAAGGAGACATAATACGATGCTGTACCGACTCAAAAATCTGGGCATACCTGCATACAATCCCATAGACGTTGGCTATGACAGTACGAGCGCCGGTCATGCATACGGTCCTGCGGTACGCAATTATTATCTTCTCCACTATGTTTTGTACGGCAAGGGAATATTTGTACACGGAGATAATACCTATGCCCTGTCAGACGGGCAATGCTTTGTTATCCGTCCGCATGAGCTCACCTACTACAAGGCTGATGAGAATGAACCGTGGCACTACATCTGGGTCGGCTTTCGTGCCGACAGCATTCCTCTGTGCATTGAGACACAGGATGTTCTGGATATCCCGTTTGCCTCTCCGATATTTGAGGAGATAGAAAAAAACCTCACATACTACAACAGCGAGGCGGGAGACGGCGGAAAAAGAGAAGCATACCTTTCTTCAAAGATAGCTGAGCTGATGGCACAGCTTCACATTGCGTTTCTCTGCCCTGCCGAGTCAAAAACTCAAAGTGATATGAAGATAATCAAAAACTATATCGACACACACTACACATTACAGCTGAGCATCTCAGAGCTTGCCGAGCGCTTTCACCTGAGCGCGAGCTATTTTTCAAGGCAGTTTAAAAAAGCTTTCGGCTCATCTCCTCAGGGATACATAGTAAAAAAACGGCTCAACGAAGCGGCAAGGCTGATGACCGTACACGGCTTTACTCCTTCTGCCGCCGCCTCCACCGTCGGTTATACCGATATTTACCTGTTTTCTAAAATGTTCAAGCGCTTATTCGGCATATCCCCGAGAGAATACAAAAAAACAAATTCATAAGCACAAAAAAAGGAGCGCTTTCGTGAAAAGAGCTCCTTTACGCTGTTTCTCATAAGGATGTTATGCAAAATCGGCAGAGGTATCGTTCCTCTGCCGATTTGCGATATAATGAAAAAAACGAATTTCGCGCGGAAATTCTATAAAAGCTCAAAAATCCGGCATATCATTTTGATTGTTTTTCATTTTTGTTTCACGGTATACATTCGGCGTTACGCCGACCGCACTTTTGAAAGCGTGAGTGAACGACTGCGTACACGAATACCCGAGTAGCGTAGCAATGTTGTTTATCTTTACTCCCTTTTCGAGCATTAGCTTTGCATTTTTTATTTTTTTGTCAAGCATATACTGATACAACGTTATACCGAACATCTTTTTGAACGAAGCTATAGCATACGACTTGTTTATCGGGAACTGCATACAAATATCATCGAGTGTGGCAGATATGTTCACCTCGCTGTCTATGTAGCGTTTTATCTCAACTATAGCGTTAGAGTCCGATGACGCCTGCTCTTTTCTCGAGGTGTTTATCGAGAGCAAAAGCTCGGTTACGACAATGGCTATGTTATCGAATATGCGGGCTCTGGGAGAAAAATTGAAGGACTCGAGCAAGGAGTGTATCTGCGTTATTGCCTTCGGAGAGTCATAATGCTCTATGTATACACCCTCACGCAAATCAAGCGCCTCTGTAAGAGCGCTGATAAAAGGTCCAGTCAGATTTACCCATATCTTGTGCAGCGGCTGCTGCGGATCGGAGTAATACCGATGCTCGTGAAAACGGGTGAGCAAATAAAAGTCGCCCGCGGCAACCATGTGCTTTTTGCCTTCGCATTCGACATATCCCTTGCCGCTCAGAACATACTCCATGACATATACGCCTCCCGATTCTTTTTTAAAATCGGCAGGTCTTTCGTGATAGTACGAAGCGCTGGGCATGGTCTCGCCTGCCCTTATAACATAAAGACCGTTGTGACTCGTTTTTTGAGGGTGAGGAGAGTAATAAATGTATCTTTCGTTTCCAAAGTTGATCGTCGCCATAATACGTGCTGCATCCTTTTTTGTACTTTAAGATATATATATTTTTTTATGCATTTATTATAATACTTGTTGAAAAAAAAATCAACACTGCAATACAATTGTTACATATTCGCAATTTTTATATATTGATTGAAATTACGCTATGTGTTATCATAATATCATAAGGATACATGAATTGTATCAAAAGAACATAAAAAAGGAGAAAAGCTTATGAGTAACAAAAAAAGCATGATGAAAAAGATTATTGCTATGATGCTTGCTGCGATATTCGTATTATCGACAGCTGCTCTGCTTTCATCGTGCAACAATGGCGATGGTGATCAGTCCGCCGTCACAAATTCCGACACCGGCGCAAACGGTGAAGATGTTCTTCCGGAAGTTACGGATGTCAACTATAACGGCTATGAATTCAACATTCTGATAGCCAACCGTTCAGGAAAAACCCCAAATGACTTCAACGGTACCGATTCTTCTACTGTCATGGGTGAAGCCGTTTACAGAAGAAACATGAGAATGGAATCCAAATACGGCGTCAAGCTCGCATATGAAGTAGACCTTGGCAACAGCCATCAGGGATATTCAAAGGTGGAGACTCAGTACACAGCGCAAACCAACTCATACGATATGGGTCTTATCAATACTTACACCGCAGCTCCTCTGACAACTGCCGGTTTCCTCTACGACCTCAATACTATACCTCATCTTGACCTTACAAAGCCTTGGTGGGATCAGACGATCCTTGAAGGTGTAACCATCTCCGATTCTGTTTACTTTATGTGCGGAGATATCTCAACAACAGTAAATGACTATATGTACTGCACTATCTTCAACAAGGAAATGTATGAGCAGTATGTCACCGACGGTACAGATGTTTACCAGCTCGTAAGCGACGGTAAATGGACCCTCGACGTACTTTTAAGACTCTCAAAGCTTGTTTGTGAGGACCTCAATGCAGACGATGTTATGGATTGCAACGACAAGTTCGGTCTTATGACATGGTATGACGAATGCTTTGCTTCTATTCAGGCAGCAGGCGGACGAATTGCGAAGATAAATGAAGAGGGCTATGTAGAGCTTACACTCAACACAGAGCGCAACTTCGATGTAATCAGAAAGTACATGGAGCTTGAAACAGCAGAGTCAACCATCAACTTCCAGGATACTGCCGGCAAGATGACAGGTGCAGTAGGTTGGCCTGCTATCTTCACACAAAGTCAGGCAATGTTCTTCATGACGCTTCTCAACGAGGTATCCCATTTCAGAGATATGGAAATTGACTACGGTATCCTTCCCAATCCTAAGTATGACGAAGCTCAGGAAGATTGGTACACCACATTCTCAGCTGGTCTCGCAGCATTCGTATGCGTTCCCGGCTATCAGGAAAATATAGATAGAACCGGAACTATCATCGAGCTTCTCGGCTATGAGGCTCAGGACACCATCACACCCGCATACTTCTCAAAAACCCTTGAGGGTCAGCATGTGCGTGACGATGAGTCCATTGAATCTCTCGAAATCATTTTTGATAACAAGTTCGTTGATGTAGGACACTACTACAGAATAGGCACATTGAATACAGTTTTGTATAATGTTGCAAAAAGTGGATCTGCAGGAAGCTTCGCATCCAAATACGAGGAAGTGCGTTCACAGGCAGAAACCGATGTTAAAAATATCAACGAAGGTCTTGAACAACTTAAAGACCAGGGTTGATTACATAACCAAGCTTTAAAATTTCGGTTTGAATGATAAAACCTAATAGAATAACAAAGACCGCACAGAGCTCATTTCTGAGCTCTGTGCGGTCTCTTTTTGTGTCAATGATAGCGACGGCGATAAAGTTATGCGCTCGTCGCCGTTTATGCTGTTAGGTAGAGTTATTTGTCTGCCGCCTCTGCATCTTCTTTCGTTTTGTGAACCGTGCCGAATAGATGCTTAGGGGGTGAATATATGGAATACAGCTTTAGGGGAGTATTTCCTGTGTTGATGATATTGTGCCATGTTCCTGCAGGGATAATAACGGAGTAATTTCCGTCGATACGTTGCCGCTCTGTCAGCTCGTCTTTATGATGTCCCATCATAACCACGGCGCGTCCGCTTTCAATGCGGATAAATTGATCAAGATCGTCATGTATCTCAAGTCCGATCTCGCCGCCAACGGGAATACTCATTAGCGTAACTTGTATGTCCTGCCCCGTCCAAAGCGCAGTACGGTAATTTGTATTTAGCTTTGCCGCACGGTCAATATTTATTATTAAAGGCTCCGGTCCGAAATCACCAAGCTCCGGCGGACGGTAGCCGCGTCTGTTTCTGTACATATAATATACCTCCGACAAAAGTCTTCGTTTATATTATATGCACATGAGCCTTGTCTGTTAATTATTTGAATAAAGAGAAAGCGTGTCATCCTCTGCGTGATAGATGCCGAGAAATATTTCTTTTGCATCGTAATAACCCTGCGACTCAAGCTGCTTTTGGAGCCAGTTTTCGTCGCGTCCGATTCGCAAAAGGTTTTCGCCCATAATTCTTCCGTCCATAATAACCTCCGTTCCGATATATTTCGCCTTCAGCTCAAGATTCATGTCATGAGGTGTTACGGGGCGTTTTGTACTGACAGGCAGTACGGACAGCTTTCCGTTGTGCTCATATATCGCCGTTTGTATATCGTCAAGATCAAAATAGCCTTGCATACGGCAGAGTAACAGAAATTCGGATAGGTCGAGTTTGGCTTTTTTCATATTCTTGCGGTATAACTTGTCGCCGTTTTTCAAAATCGTCGGCGTTCCGTTGATATACTTTCTCGTTTTGGGGAATTTGTGTGTCATAAGACTGAGTATCACCGAAGCCAGCCCGTAAATGACCAATGCGATCAACGGCTTCCACGGGGCTTCAAGCTCAGTTGCAAGCTCGGCAGAAACAGAGCCTATCGTAATACCGCAGATGTAGTCAAAAAAATCAAGCTGTGCCACCTGCTTGTGCCCCATGAATTTTGTGATTAAAAACAGCGAGGCGACAGAAAAAAGCGACGTTAATATAATCTTGATAATATCCATTGCGCACCTCCGTGAACTATCTATCAGTTTCTCCGAAAATGAATAGAATATGCGTGCTTTACATCAAATACGATTTCTCAGGACATATACTCTAAAAAAGCGATACAAGTTACGGTAAGCAAATAAACATACGGCATAAAAAGCAATCAAAGTAACTTCGGCACAGTTTTATCGAAAAATGAAAAGCTGTGCCGAAGTCCGCACTCGTTTTTTTGTGACAGCATTTTCGTGTTCATGGAAAAGCTTGAAACGCGGCAGATCTTTTGATATAATATTATATATTTTTTAAATTGTTTTTCGGCTGATTATCTAAAGTCGGTTTGACGTCAGTATTGGTGCCCGTGCAATGATGGCAGAAAATGTGCTTTACTGTCTTTGGGAGATTGTCGACGGCATATACCGATGACCGTTTTCTCGAAATCTCCGCACCGAAATCAAAATATTAGCCGAGTTCAAGATCAGAGCTACCGTACAAGGGAGCAAAGAAACGCTGCTCGCAGAAAACATCAGAACAGAAAATTTATGAAAAAGCTGTGCGAGGCGATGCGTAATGAATTGCACTAAGTGAAACGGAGGAATAAAAATGAAAACCAAACTTTTACTCAACGCCTGTATAAAATTCATATTCGGTCTTGCGCTTGTGGGAGTATTGCTGTTTCTCCCCGCGGGTGGATTTGATTACATCAACGGCTGGCTGTTTATCTGCTTACTGTTTGTTCCTATGCTTTTTTTGGGCGTTGTACTTTTTATCAAAGCGCCCGACCTTCTTGAAAAACGCCTCGGTACAAAGGAAAAAGAAAATACACAAAAAGGTGTTGTCGCACTCTCGGGCTTATTATTTATCGGCGGATTTGCAGTTGCGGGGCTTGATCACCGTTTCGGCTGGTCGCACGTGCCGACTTGGTTGATCATCACTTCATCGGTCGTTATGCTCATTGCCTACGCTCTGTACGCTGAGGTAATGAGAGAAAACGCCTACCTTTCAAGGACCGTCGAAGTGCAAGAAAACCAAAAGGTGGTCGATACGAGGCTCTACGGCATCGTCCGCCACCCTATGTATGCGGCAACGATCTGGCTTTTTCTCTCCATTCCCGTTGTGCTCGGTTCCCTATGGTCGCTGCTTTGCTTTCTGCCCTATCCTTTCGTGATCATCGTTAGAATTTGCAACGAAGAAAGAATGCTTGAGACAGGGCTTGAAGGCTATACAGATTATAAAAAACGGGTGAAGTACAGACTTATTCCGTTTATTTGGTGAAAAATTCATATAAAAATGGGGAGGTAAACAAATGGAAGCAATATGGAATGAAATGTATCAAACCGCTCTCAAAGTCCAAAATGAAAGAAAAATATCGAGTTACGTTGATGCGGGCGGTGTTGCAGCCGCCATACTGTCATCGTCGGGAAAAATTTACACCGGAGTTTGCATAGATACATGCTCTACTCTTGGCATCTGTGCGGAAAGAAACGCAATATTCAATATGATTACCAACGGCGAGCAAGAAATCAAAAAGGTTCTTGCTATTATGCCGAACGGAAGATCGGGTGCTCCGTGCGGAGCTTGCAGGGAGTTGATGGTTCAGCTTATGCCAAAAACATACAAGCAGGTTGAGATACTGCTTGATTATGAAAGCGAAAAGATCATCACTCTCGGAGAGCTTACCCCCGAATGGTGGATATAGTGCGGCAGCAGTTTTTCTGCTTCTCTGACAGCTTCTGTTTTAAGTAATATTGCATGTACTCGAAGGCGTCGCCTTTTGAAGTGGCCTCTGTCAAGCAGACAGAGGGCACTTCATCGTTGCGGCGCTTTTAACTTTTTATAAAAATTTGCTGTTCTTATTGACAAGGTCAATACTTCGTGATATGATGTATTACACTATGGGAGGTATACAATGGATATTCAGTTAAAACGCGGGCTGTTGGATGTTTGTGTCCTTGCCGCTATTAAAAGTGAGGACTCCTACGGCTATCAGATCATCAAGGATATGAAGCCGTATGTTGCGTTATCCGAGTCAACGCTATATACGATCCTCAAGCGATTGGAAACTGCTGAGATGCTGACGGTAAGAACGGCAGAGCACAGCGGCAGGCTTCGGAAATACTACCATATCACCGAGCAGGGACTTAAGCGCATTGAGGATTTCAAGGAAGAATGGAAAGAAATTATGTCTATATATCGGTTCGTAACAAAGGAGGATGAAAACAATGAATAAACAAGAATTTCTTGCAGAGCTCCGAAAGAGGTTATCAGGCTTGCCTCAGGCGGATATAGAGGAGAGAATTGTTTTTTACAGCGAAATGATCGACGACCGTACGGAAGAAGGATCGACAGAGGAAGAAGCTGTTTCGGCAATCGGCTTTGTGGATGACGTTGTATCACAAATTTTCTCGGAAACACCGCTGACCAAGCTTGTTAAGGAGAAGGTGAAGCCTAACCGAGCATTGAAAGCATGGGAAATCGCATTACTGATATTAGGCTCTCCTATTTGGCTTCCTCTGCTTTTGGCAGCGGCAATCATTGTGTTGGCGGTATATATCGTGATATGGTCGGTGATCATTACGTTGTACGCTGTTGACCTTACCTTTGCAGCAGGCGGTATAGCCGGAATTGCGGCGATACTGACATATATAGCAAACGGTAACATTCCCGGAGCATTGCTGTTCTTCGGTGCAGGGTTTGTAAGCGCAGGACTTGCAATCTTGCTCTTCTTTGGTTTTAATCAGATAACAAAATATATATTGCTCCTGAGCAGGAAATTTCTGCTTAATATCAAAGCCTTGTTCATTAGAAAGGGGGAGGTACAATGAAAGAAACTAAAAAAACAGCCATAATCGTTGCTGTAATTATGATTGCGGTCGGCATTGTTTCTTCTGTCTGCGCTATAGCGGCGATGAGTTTTGATTTTGCAAAGATAAATACCGTGGCCTTTGAGATCAACACATATACGGTAGATGAAGCATTTACGGCAATTTCGATCGACGGAGCGGAATGTGATATTAACCTATATCCTTCGGAAGACGGAACCTGCAAGGTCGTATGCCGCGAAAGCGACAAGATATCGCACACCGTTTCGGTAACAAACAACACTTTAACTATCAAGCGGCATGATAACCGTAGGTGGTATGAGCATATCGGAGTTTACATGAGCAGTATGGAAATTGCATTGTATCTGCCTGAAAATGAATATGAAAAGCTTTA